>JAEEIN010000123.1 GCA_016281385.1 Lachnospiraceae bacterium
GGATCCTGGGAATATTGTTGTTCTGGGAAATGATGAAGCTTACCACCGTTTCCCAAAGGTCCTGCTTAAGGATCCTTATCCCGCTTCCCGCTTTGTAACACTCTTTTAAGTGACTGTCTCCGAAACGTTCGATCTTGTCTCCGATACAGCCGTAGTCCGTATCAAGGTCGAAATAATCCGCCCAGATCTCATTCCACTCTTTATCGTCCGTCGAAAAAGAAAAACCCTCTTCTTCTTTTTTCATGATGAGTTTCTTCCCGAAGGCGATGAGGGAAACACTGCCGTCCCCTTCCTTGTTCCAGCGGAAACACTGCCCGCTGTCGCAGATCTGCTCCGGATCGAAATTGTTTATTTTTCTATAGATCATCTTCTGCCCTCAAAGTGCCTAAACAACGGTCTTAACAAGGTAAAAATAACATACATATCCGTCTTCAAGAAAACCGGAGAAATCAGTAAGACATACCTCCAGCCTTCCTTCTCCCGTAAGGTATATGACATAATCCCTGGTGAGATCGTCGTTTGAAAAACCAAGGCTTGTAAAGAAGGGAGCTTCTCCGTCGTTACCCTTGTAGGTTACGGGCATTCCATCGTCAACGAGTTCTTTTTCCCCGTAAGTCAGTTTAAAGCTGACATGCCCGGAATCACTTACGGTAAGAATGCCGGTCAGATCAAGGTCGACGGCATCCGTATAAGACGCGCCCTTGCTCGCGGTCATTCCCATAACTGTCCATTCTCCTATAAACTGAGGACAGTTTTCCGTAAGAGAGATCATGGAGGGACATACATCCGTCAGTGCAAACTCATTCAGCACTCTGAAAACATCGTCCGTATCTTTATAGGAAAGTGCCTTGTCAAAATTGATGGCTGAGTATGCGTTCTGATCCATTGCATTCAGCCTTTTGCGATATTCGTCCGCAGATACTTCATCCCCGTCCACATAATAGTGGTCCGATTCAGAATCCAGCACCGCTTCATCGATCTCAAAATAGGTATCCGCTATAAGAGACAGTCCGTTTAACACATAAAAATCCGTGAAATAAACACCCTGATTCATATAAAAAGAAATGATCTTGCCGGTCTTTTCGACATACGCCATATTTCCGTACTCGCCAAACTCACCGATATCCGAGATCTTTCCGTCGGCATCACATATGCAGACATGAGCGCCGGCCGAACGAAAATTTCCTTCCATATAGATAAGCTCCGGTATGGAATCCGAGTTCACATACGCAAGGGTATATCTTGCAGTCCCGGCATCTTCTTCGGAAAGGACCGTAGCAAGATAATCCGTATATTTCTGCATGACTTCCTCTTTTGTGAAATAGTCCGCAAGTTCAAAATCCGCCGCCTGAAGGGTTTCCGGTTCGGGCTCCGGTTCGGGCAGCGATACGGAAACTTCAGTGGTATCGCTTACGGATATGCTTTCGCTTACAGCCGGCTTTTTCTTTGCGCACGCAGAAAGAAGAAGCATTGTCAGCAAAAGAAGTATGACCGCCGTTCTTTTTATGAATCTGTTTTTCATGAATACATTCCTTTATGATAAGAAAAAAATCGGGCAGAACCTGCGTACAGGTCCTGCCCCCAACAATACTGATATTACTTTAAGATCTGGATGTCGCCAATGATGGGAAGAGGCTTCTCTTCTTCATTGATGGCATGAACAAGGCCGATGATCCAGAGAACAAACAAAGCGATGTCCAAAGCCCAGATTATAAGGCCTGCGGGCCAGAAGATCTTTACAACGTACTTTCCGGCAATTGAAAGAACGAGCTGAGCAATAACAAGGATAAGGCTCTGGTTTAAGTGGAACTTAGCGCCCTCTTTGTCACCGCAGAAATATGCGATAAGCCAGCCGATGATGGTGATGTAGGAAACGATTCCCGTAGCTTTTTTTGTCATTTTTGTTATCCTCCCTCTATAATACTCCCGGCAGATTTGCCGATATGAATATACTACAAAATATAGTTGATTTCAACATAAAAACTACAAAATGTCAGACTTTTTGGTCTATGAAAGCATTATCACCGATGCCTGACTTCCCCGCACTCCGCCGGTATATCTGTGGGACCAGAATCTGTCGGGCTCGCAGAGGGTACATCCGTCAATGATGTCGATATTCCAAGGCTTCACTCCAAGCTGAATGAATCTCTGTCTGACGGCACCTTTAAGATCCACCATATACTTATCCCCTCTCGGAACAACAAAAGGCTCCGCATCTTCTTTAAGAAGGTCTCTTAATGCTTCAACCACTTCGGGGCCAACCTCAAAGCAACACTTTTCGATGGCAGGGCCGATGGCGATCCTTATCTCGTCCGTCTCTGCCCCCAGGCTTAACATCTTATTTAAACCCTCGCCCTCTATATCCGCCACGGCACTTCTCCAGCCGCAGTGAACAGCGCCTATGATTTTGTTCTTCGTATCCTCCAAAAGAACGGGTACACAATCGGCGGTAAATATAGCAAGGGGAACACCGGGCTCATTGGTCACAAAACCGTCGGCTTCCACCACATTTCCTTTTCCGTAAGGGGGACGAAGATCCTTTTTGGTGGCAATATGAACATATTTGCCGTGGACCTGATTGCCGCAGACAAATGGTTGACCGTCTATCCCGCAGGCTTCAAGGAAGAGTTCCCAGTTCCGTTTTACCTTTTCTTCATCATCTCCACGATTAAGACCCAGATTAAGAGAACTGTAGACTCCCGTGCTTACACCGCCGTTTCTGGTAGAAAAGCCATGTTTGGAAATAATAAATTCAGATTTAATAATTTCAGCGGGCAATGTTTTTCTCCTTACCTGAGTTCATATTCAATAGCGATCGTTTTTTCCGTGGTCCTCACAGTACCGTAACCGCCTGAAATAAAGGGCATCTGGGGAGACATGTGTCCCAGATCTATATCCATGATGATTGGCACGTTAAACTTTGAAAGCATATCCGTTACAGCATCATGCATTCCGTATCCAAGAAATTCATCCGCGTAGTTTACGGGCCTGCCCACAAGAAATCCCTTTACATGTTCAAACCATCCCGCCTGATCCAGCTGCCAGAGCGCACGTCTCACACTCATAACGTTCAGATCACAGGATTCTATGAACCAGATGATTCCGTCTTCCTTATATCTTTCGTTAAATGCCTTGACTCCGTCAAAGGGTGTTCCCGGAAACTGAACAAGGATATCAAGACATCCTCCGATGAATCTTCCCGAAAACTCTTTTGCGAGTTCCTTATTGCCCGCAACGATCTGGGCGTAGGGTTCGTTTATGTTATAGGGAAGAAGGGGCTGTTCCTCGCTCTTAAGCTGTTCGGATTCCCAGCCGTCGTAATTGTTAAATGTAAGTTTTTTGCCTTCAACAAGAGAAAAAGCATCCAAAACCGCCGGGTGTAAAGGCTCCATTCCGAACTCTGCCGCACAAGGCCCGTAAACAGCTGCGGTATCGCACAAAGTAGGCAGGATAAATGTAAGATTGGTATTGTCCGAATAGCCCATGTACCACTTAGGGGCAGCCTTCTTTATACCCTCAAGATCAAAAAAAGGAAGATCCTCGCACATGGTCTCTCCACCGCCAACGGAAAAGATAACATCACAGTCGGTATTTAGGAAAAACTCATTTACTTCCGCACCGCACAGTTCCGGTGTATTGCTCTTTCCTATTCCCTTTGATTCGCGGCAGTTGGGACCGAGAACGGTCTCATAGCCCATTTCATTCAGTCGCTTAAGTCCCGCATTGAAGCATGTCATATAAGGCTCGGTGGCACATCCGAAGGAAGGTGCCACAAAGCCGATGGTTCCGCCGGGTTTAAGAAATTCGGGATATCTCATTATTTCATCCTCTCTGTCTTTTTGATTTAACTTTAGTTTTCAATTCCGTAATTACCGAAATATTCTTCAAGTAGATCGTCGTATACTATTACGTTCAGTCCGTTTTCATATACATTTACTCCGTCCTTGTTAAACATTACGTTTATCAGATGATTCTCCTCAGAGTACTGGATCTTAAAGGAATCATATCGGTTCAGTCTGTATTCCGTGGACATTCCGGGAATGTTATCAAGTATCTTCTCCGCTTTGTTGTTCTTATAGATCCATTTGCCTCCGGCTTCGCATTCAGCCGGTGTCAGGCCAAAGCATCTCACATACGTAAGAACGTTGTCCGTGTTTCCGTCCAGGGAGATGACTATCGTAAGGCCTTCGCTTTCCGCAAGTCTTAATAAGCACTCTTCTTCATTCTCTGCGGACCTTAATCCGACTCTCTGAAGATTGTGCAGATAATCCTTATAATCCTTATCCCACTCGGCATATCCCTTTTCATCTTTATGGGATCCTATGCTGAAATTCTCTGTAATGTATCCTGCAAGATACCGTGACACCTTCGTGGCTCCATTCAGGTTGCAATGCCAGGCATCACCCATGTCCTCTTCAACGTCAAAGTCAAGGCTTTCCGCAAGTTCAAGAAAATCGATAAAATCTATTCCCAGGCCCTTCGAATATTCCCTTGCGCCGTTTTCTATCATTCTTTCTTCTTCGCTTTGGGCATAAGGTGTCATGAAAAATACAAGTTCAAACCCCTTCTCTTTAGAGAGGGCATACAGCCTGTCGATCCACTGCCGGTTCTTCTCACTTAGCGGGGTCACATCCTTTACATCCAGCACCGAAAGGTTTATCCCGGACCTTTCGATACCGTCGGAATATACCTCGCCCTTGCGATATCTGTTGATGGGATTTTCTCTGTAATCATACTTTCGGAGTTCACGGTATCTGGTATGCACAAGGGGCCACTTTAACATCATGCTCTGTCGTTCCGAAAGCGCCGCAGCCTCTTTTATCAATTGATACGCTTCCGGTGAACTCGGGATCGAGATGAGATTTCTGTACCTGTCACCGGCCTTTGCATGCTCATCAAACATAAGGGCGTACATTTCCACAAAAACAACCTTCGGTGACTGTCTGTGAAGAAAGCTCTTAATGGAATAGTAATTGTTCTCCTTATCCTGCTCCGAAACGGAAAGGTCAAAGGAGGCTATCCCCGATTCATTCCAGATGACCGAAGGATATACTCCGCTATACACATGACTGGATCCCGCAAATACAACATCTACGGTATTCCTTGGAGTGTACCTGATCTGAGCCGTTGTTGAGATATAGTCTCCGACAGTATCCTTCCAGGAAAGGATCGAGTATACCCTGGACAAAACAAAAGAAAGGAGACACACGAAACCTAAACACGATAAGATGTGCTTTTTCATGATCTTCTCCTTTCTTTATATTAATAACAGATGTTTTTATTCTTCTGACGGTTTCTTTGAATACTCCGGTCTTGAAAGTTCCCTTATTATGAGAACCGTTGAAACCACAAATGCCATAAGGTCCGCTATGGGGCCTGCGTACATGATACCGTCTATGCCCCAGATCCTCGGGAAGATGATGATCAGAGGGAGCAGGAACAGTATCTGCCTTGTAAGGGATAAGAACAGTCCGGTCTTCGGCTTTCCGATGGATGAAAAGAAATTGGAAGACAGAGGCTGTACATTATTTAAGAAAATGAACATAAGATAGATCTTAAAATATCTTACGGCAAACAGTACGTACTCTTCGCTTCCCTTTCCGAAAATGGAGATGATCTGTCTCGGGAACACTCTGAAGAGAACAAAGGCGATACAGCTTACAACGGTTCCGTACAAAAGAGCCTTAAGATATGCCTCCTTCGTACGCCTGTAGTTCTGCGCTCCATAGTTAAAGGATGCAATGGGCTGCATTCCCTGGGAAAGTCCGATGCAGATACTGAATACGATCATCGTGACCTTCATTACGACACCGACAACGGCGATGGGAATACTCTCACCGTAAATGGACCTGGCACCGTAATACTTAAGGGAATTGTTCAATACGATCTGGACAACCATCATGGCGATCTGGTTGAAGCCCTGGCTCATACCGAGATTTGCCGCGTGTCCCCAGTACTTAAACCGGGGAATAAAATGATCAAATGAAAGTTTGACCGTTCTGAAATGAGCGATGTGCCAGATCACAAGCAGTGCCGCAAGTGCCTGACCGATGACCGTAGCTATGGCCGCTCCTTCCATTCCCCACTTGAACACAACAACAAAAAGCGCGTCGAGAATGGTATTGGAGATCGCACCCACAAGGTTACAGGTCATTGCCACCGTGGGTTTGCCGTCGGCACGGATAAGATGTCCGCCGCCGCCTGAAATCATAAGAAGCGGAAATCCCAGTGAAGTTATCCTTGTGTAGGCTACCGCATAGGGAAGAACCGCTGCGGGTGCTCCGAAAAAGTTCAAAAGCGGAACCATAAAGACCTGAGCGATCAGTGTAAGGATGACACCGACTATGAACATACAGGTTATGGAATTACCTATATAAAAACCTGCCTCTTCCTTTCTTCCGGCTCCCATATTAAGGTTAAAGGAAGCGGCACCGCCGATACCGAACAATAAGCAGGTGGCGATACAGAGTGTCGAAAAAGGGAAGGCTACATTTGTCGCAGCATTTCCCAGTTCACCCACATAGTTACCGATAAAGATCTGGTCAACCATGTTGTATAGTGCGGATACCATCATCGCCACGATGGAGGGTATCGCAAATTTGGTAAGGAGCTTACCCACAGGCTCCGTACCCAGCATATTCTTTTTATTATCTTCCATATCATTTCTCCAAAAAAGTCTTCTTTCGTATTATACAATTTTCGTACAATAAAGCAAACAAAAACCCTGTTCGGAATGGCTCCAAACAGGGTTTTTTCGATCAATAACGCGCGGTATTCAATTTTAAACTGCAATATAGGCTCCTGCCTGTACCTTCCACATCTGTGCATACTTTCCGTTCATGGCAAGAAGCTCCTCATGGGTGCCTTGCTCAACGATGCTTCCGTTCTCAAGCATTATGATCCTGTCCGCGATCCTTGTGGTGGAAAGTCTGTGGGATATGAATATCACGGTCTTGTCTCCCGTTGCTTCAAGCATCGCATGGTTTAACTGATACTCCGCTATTGGATCCAGTGCACTGGAAGGCTCGTCAAGTATCATAAGACCTGCGTCCTTATAGAACACTCTGGAGATTGCCAATTTCTGGCTCTCACCTCCCGAAAGGTTCACACCTTCCTGAGAAAACTCCGTGGTAAGATCCGTATCCGGGCCCTTTTCGAATCTGTCGATCCTGTCCATAAGTCCGCTTTCCGTAAGGGCCTTTCTTATTCCGCTTTCAGCGATACCGTCGGCCACATCAAGTACCACGTTCTCCTTAACGGTTCCCGCAAATATCTGGAAATCCTGGAATACCGTACCGATGGTATCCCGATACTTCTTTGCATCGTACTCTTTGATATTCCTTCCGTCGGCTCTGATCACACCGCCCTTTGTATCGTAAAGTCTCATTAAGAGTTTTACCAGTGTTGTTTTTCCTGCTCCGTTATAGCCTACAAGAGCGATCTTTTCCCCGGGCCTGATGTGAAGGTCCATATCCTTTATGAGCATATCCTTGTTCTTGCCGTATGCAAAGGATACCTTGTCAAGTTCGATCTCTTTTGCGTTGTTGGAAGGAACCAGATTCTCCTTCGATACGATCTTCGGCTCATAGTTTAAGAACTCTCTGATCTTATTTATGTATAAACTGGTCTCGCATGCGAAGGGATAGGTTTCGGAGAATACTCTCATGCTGTTCTTAAGCCTTCCGAAGGATCCGTAAAGGATCGCAACGGTGCTGAAGGAAATGCTCTTAAGTACTGCCGCCTGATATACAAGATAGCCTATGAACAAAACATCTGCGAAAAAGCTGTTGCAGACATAGCGTCTCATGAATCCGAAGAACCATTTCTTTAAGGCATATTTCTTTTCGATGGCATATACTTCGTCGTTGGCTTCCTCGAACCTTTCAAAGAGGATATCCGAAACTCCGGGGTTTAGCCTTATCTCCTTTGCATAGTCGTTAAGGTAGTAAATCCTCTTTATATAATCCCTTTTTCTTGATGCGGGGATGCTGTTTACCCTTACAAGATAGTTCTGCTTATTGTAAAGCTGCTCAAATATCATGGAGCACACAAAAGCTCCCAAAGCAAACAAAATGGCGGTTTTATCCTTGTAGATAAAATAAATAGCAGTCGTTATAAATGCCGACATTCCGCTTAAAGTGTCAATAACGAACTTCATTACCCTCTCGATCTGATTGTCGATCTGGGAGATGGCAAGTACCTGGCTGTTGTAGAATTCCGGGTCGTCATAGCACTCAAGATCCATGTCCCTTGCCTTTTCGTAAAGCATCATCTTGATCTTTTCACGAACCTTCGGCCGCTCCTTCGGTCCAACATAATCGGCCTGGTAAACCGTAAAGAACATTCCCAGGGTGATCAGCGCCGCAAGAAGAAGAATGATCCCCGCAACATGCTTAAAGGGATATCCGAATTCAGCCGCCTCCAGAACGTATCCTATAAGCACC
>JAEEIN010000124.1 GCA_016281385.1 Lachnospiraceae bacterium
CTCCGAGTTCTGCGGCTACAGCGTCTGCAAGTCTCTTGGTATTTCCTGTCTTTGTGTAATATCTGACTGCAAATTTCATAGTCTAACCTCCTTGATCAATCATCCATAAATTTGTGTAACAGTCTGTATAGTTCACGTCCCTCTTTCTCCGTCAGGGGCGAACCTGCCTCCGCAAGTTTAAGCGGGATATCTTTACATTTTTCTTTCAGCGCGTTTCCTTTGTCCGTAATGGTGACTATGGTGATGCGCTCATCCTCTTCGGAACGTCTTCTTGTTACATAGCCTTCCTTCTCCAACCGCTTGAGAAGGGGCGTGAGGGTTCCGGCGTCAAGGTCAAGGGTTTCCCCAAGCTGCCCGACGTTCACGCTTTCTTTTTCCCAAAGGACCATAAAAACAATATACTGCGTATAAGTCAGCCCCAACGGTTTAAGGTAAGGGCCGTAGGCATTCACGATCTTTCTCGCGCATGCATACATGGGAAAACAAAGCTGATTCTTAAGTTTTAACTGTTCATACTCCTGTGCCATTTTCTCTCCCCCTGCACTTTTCTATTTTATTATGACACTTGCGATATATTCCGCATCATTCGGGATGGCAATGCCCGGATCGTTTATGATCACTTCAGCCTTCCTGCCTTTATACTCAAGCCCAAGAACAAAATGACACAAAGCGATACCGAGATCGACCTTTTGAACATCACCGGTACTTTCGCTGACATAGCCTCTGTCCTTCTTTTCATAGAAATGCCACGCTCCGTCCTTAAGGACGATCCTCCAGGGCTGTTTGTTTACTGCCGAAGGCGCCCAACGGACCATTTCAAGGACATCCGCCATATCCTCTGCGGGAGTAAGGGGACTGTCCCATTTTTCATTGAAGAAAAGCCTGTCGGCGGAGAATCTGTTATCAGCTCCGATGCCTCTTCGCATCATGGTCTCTTTAAGCGACCTCTTGTCGGAAGGATATCCCAACGGGCTTACACAGGGCATCATCTCGCCCTTTTTAAGACCTGCTGTTTCCTCAAAGGTTTCCCGCTTCATGGTTCCTCCGATCCACACGGATCCGATTCCCAGTGACCATGCATAAAGAACAAGCTGCTCAAAAGAATAACCGAATGCAACATCCGCATAAGGTTTCTTCTCAACCTTTCCCGTAACATAAAGCGGTTCTCCCGTCAGTACAGGGCTTGAGAGTCCGTTTTCAACTGCGTTCATAAAAACAAAATCAACAGGAATATCGAAGGGATTTGTTATTCCTTTACAGTAATCTTCCAGCAGTTTTCTGTGCTCGTCGCTTAACTGATTTGCATCAAAGGTGCGTACGCTTTTTCTTGATCGTACGATCTCCATCAGATCTTCCATACAAATTTACCTCCTGTCTTTGCTTTGGGTGTTGTGGTTATCATGCATGTTTTGTCACATTATATTGTGCACAATTTAACAAGTCAATAAAAAAAGGATAAAATTTCTTTTATCCCTTTTAACGTTTCCTGCATATGTAGAGCAGATGATTGGTGGAACCCAGCAGTTCTCTCTTCTCTGCGAAGTTGAGATACCACTTTTTGAACTTTTCAAAATCCTCATCGGAAAAAGAAAAATCAGGCCGTAACTGAACCGCTTCAAGGAAACAGTCAACTCCCGCAGTGGTGACCCAATCGACAGGCTTGTCAGTGAATAATGCCTCAAATTCCGGAATGTCATAGCCGGTGAACATCTGCTCTTTAAAGTGACGGATCTCATAATCTTTTGTAAAGTTTTCTTCCTGCCCTTCTCCCCAGTTGCCATAGAGGTAGTTAGCGTACATTATGGCATAGACAGATATGAATGCAAAAAGAATAATACCGTCTTTCTTCGTAACGCGTATTGCTTCGTTGATGGCCTTGTGGATCTCGTCCTTGTCGTAAAGATGATACATGGGACCGAAAGACAGCGTCACGTCAAAGGTATTATCCGCAAATCTCGAAAGATCGATGGCGTCGCCCTGAAAAGATTCAATGTTTGAAAGGCCATTGCACTTTCCACGCAAAATGTCCAGATGCTTCTTCGAAAGTTCAACAGAGGTAACATTCATTCCTTCCTTGGCCAGCGTTACGGAATATCTTCCGGTACCTGCGCCTATCTCAAGGACCTTCGAACCTTTTTTTGCGTATTTATGGATATACTCCATGGTCGTAAAGAACTCAAGCTGTCCGCGTCTGCTGCGATCCAGCCTGTCGTCTTCCTCGTACTGATCATAAAAGCCCGTTATCATTTCAACTCTGGTACTCATCTGTTTCTCCTAAAATCATTTGTTATTCCTTATCCCCATTTGGAATGATGAATTTCATTATATCCGCCTGAGATTCAGCATGCAAGAACTCCTCGTATACGGGACATGGAATATGCGGTTCAAACATCCGGTAACGAAACCACAGGGCCTGTATCGGCCTCATTCCGATCTCTTTGGCAGTAAACAATTCTTTGGAGCCGCCGTCACCTACATATATGCATTCTTCAGGCTTAACTCCAAGTTTATCAACTGTTCTCTGATAGATCTCTTTGTCCGGTTTTCTGATTCCCTGCTCATAAGAAAGCATGGCAACATCAAAAAGCGGATACAACGGGCTGTTTTCGATCATTTCAGCCTCATCCGAAAAACAGTTGCTGATAAGTGCCGTCTTTACTCCCTGCTCACGAAGTGTTTGTAATAACCAAAAGGAATCTTCAGGTATCTTTGAGAATGTATCGTTCAGTGAATCACGGCGTTTTTCGGCGATCATCCTGACATTTTCTTCCGAATATAAGCCCAGGGGACGAAGTGCCGCAGCTATTCCCTCTTCTATGGTCAGTTTTCCAAGGGTTCTGTCATCCTCCGTTGCATGCCATGGGCCGCGATACTCGCTCACATTTATTCTAAGATCCGCCGCTATGTCCTCACTGAAGTAAGTTCTTCCTTCAAAAAGTGAAACCAATGTTTCAAACATGTCAAAAACTACCGCTTTTATCATAATTCCTCCGGTTAGTAAATTCCGCCCTGCCAGCCCATATTTCTACTTCAAATGCCATCTTTCGCCGTTTGGCATCTGCATTATGTCTCCCGGAAGGGTTTCCAGTTCATTGCCGTTAAGGTCTCGGATGATGGTCTCCTCCCAATACTTATAGTCCATGCCTTCACCTTCTTCATACCAGCGATTGAAGAACAGTTTGTCTCCGTCGCGCATGAAGAAGGAATCATGGTCGCCAATTGAAAGGGTCACCCGCTCCGGCCAGATGATATCAAGATCGTTACCCGCTTGTCTTGAAAGAGTCAGGGGCTCGGTGTGTAGCTGCAGGTTATAGCAGTCCTTTACCGAAGAAAGAGGCAGTTCCGTGTGAACGCCCACATTGTGAGTACAGCAATCGAATCGCATGATATCTATCACGCCCTTGGGAAAGTCCACATCAATAACAAAAATACCGCCTTCAAAAAATACCGGCCTTTCACTGTAATGACCCTTAATCTTTGGAACAGGAAAAAAAACCGCTCCATCGGGATAATGTATCAGGCAGAGCTTTCTGCCCTTTATGTCATGCCCGTTGCGAAACAGTTCCTCTGCTTCGTAAAGATCCCCGTGCTCATAATCCATTCCGTAATACCACTCACCGCCCGCTCCCAAAACAGGTTCGATATAGGTGATACCGCCGGTTTCTATTGTTTTTGTACCAATTTTATTCATTTGTTATTTCCCTTAATTATTTCCCTAAAAAACCGGACCCTATCACACTTTCGCCTGATAAGGTCTTATCTTTCTCACATATTAATTCATGTAAACTCGTCAAGCTGTTTGTCAACATCCCTTCCCGAGTACATCACTCTGATCACAGTGACCAATTTATTTGTTTTATCAACAATATAGAAAATCAGGAAGTTATCTACAGGAACAACTCTTGTATTACGACTTTTCCACGGTTCTCTGTCATACTGCCGAAACTTCTCCGGATAATCTCCCAATACAATAACTTTCTCCTCAATACGATCAAGCTGACGCACAGCATTTTCCGGAGCCGACAATTCAAAAGCTATATATTCAAAGATACCGCGAAGGTCAGTTTCTGCTTGTTCCGTAAAGGTAACGTTGTACTTCATACATTATAATCCTTTCGGATATCTGCAAAGACCTTGGCTGCCGGTTTGGTGCGTCCCGCCTGCATATCTGCGTAGCCTTTTTCCAGTTCGATATCCAACGTTTTCGCATCCACCCCTGAAATGTCAATGGGTCTCGCTGTCGGAATCTTAACTTCAAACGGAAGTCCCCTGTTCAGGATGATCTGTTTATAAAACATATTAATAGCACTGGATGCAGGTATTCCCAATGCTGCCAAGATACCTTCGGCCTGTTCTTTAACATCCGGTTCGATTCTTGCATAAAGATTTGCTGATTTATTTGCCATATGATCACGCCCCTTTCTCTTAATCGCATTATAAGTCAATGTGCTGACAAGAGCAATACATTTTCGCTACTCCACAAAGCCAAAAGCCGTCAGGTATACGATGGAGCCAAATAAGAACAACAAGACCAACGTCAGCCAAAGAAGCGGCGGTTTGAACCATTCTTTTATGAAAAGCAATATATCCTGCACTTCCTTCGGATCGCGCTTTTTCCTGTACCTCTTCTTTTTCCCGTCCGGGGCGATCATGTAGATCCAGGGATTGTCGTAGATATCCATTCTGCCGTATTTGATTAAAAATACCGGAGCAAGGGGAACGGCTATGCAGAACCACACTGCGGAGCCTGCGAGATTAAGCAAAGAAAAGTTAAATCCGTTTATCAGCAGCGCAAGTATTACCGGAAGAAAAACAACACCAAACATAATGACAAAGGCCCTGATCGCTCTTAATACTGATGAAAAGCTCAGTTCCACTTCCGTCTCGCGGCCATTCAGATTCATGTAGAATACCGGTTTCGCCACGGGCTTTGTTTGTTCTTCTTTGGTTTGAACAAGCTGCTTTCCTTCACGTATGTAAGGCCCGCCTTTGGAAGTGAAGATCTTTCGGTAATATTCAAGGCCGTAAGTATCTTCTTTTTGCCGGCTGTAGGCAGTAAAGAAAACAAATATGAGAACCAGGGCCAGACAAACGGAAGCCCCCAGCATAAGGTCCCTTTCGGCACCGATGAGAAACATTCCGAGAGCCACACCCGCAGTTCCGGCTATGGTTGCAAGAATTGCCTTCAGCCACCAGGGAAGGATCAGATATTTTGAATCTTTATATGCCTTCACACTGACCTTGCCTGTCTGGCCGTTCACGGCAGCCTCGTATCCGTCAAAGGAAAGATAGTAAACCGGCAAAAGAACAGGCATCCGAAGCACATCATCACAGTAAGCGGTGACACCTACTGCTTTGCTTTCCATGACCTTTCTGACCACGGGCTTGTAGTCCTCTCCGACCTCGAGATCAACACGCCTCACAAGTTCGTCTCCGGAAATGTCTCCCGTCTTTACCCTATGTCCGGCGATGTAGGAATAATCAAATTCCTTAAGATCATCAAGATCAAAAGGCTCCATTGCATCAAGAAGCCCGTTATCAAGCTTCTTCGAGCAGTTTACAAATACCTTGTCCACAAAGCCTCTGCAATCGTACACACTTCCGCCGTCTATGCGAAATACGCAGCACCTCACGGGACCTCTGACAAGTTCGTAAGGAAGGTAGCAGCCGTTAAGATCATCGAGCCTTTTAGTGATCGCACGTGCTTCCCTTTTGTGCTTGTTTCTGCTGCACCAATCCGCCAGGATATCTTTCGCCTCCGAAGGGGTGATAGAGAACGGAATGATAAGTTCGGGTATGCTGTCCCCATTTACAAAAGCCTTTCTTACAAGGGATCTTCCGCAAAAAGAACAATTTGCAACTGCATCACCGGCATCAAAAACCAGCTCAGCCCCACAGCCCGTGCATACCGCCTTCTGAAGTTCAAAATTTTTCAGGGATTCACGCATTTTCTTCCTGCTGATCTCCCTGAATCCCTTGTGCTCACTCTTTGCCCTATCTATCCCCACAGGCTTACCGCAGTAACTGCAATCATACATGCGCTTTCGAATGTCATAATATGCAGGTGCACCGCAGGACGGACAATGTATATCATATAATTTTCCTGTTTTAATATCCGATGTTTTCATATGCTTATTTTGTGCACGAATCAAAATAGTTTGGAAAATACCCTGACTTATCTTGTTGAACTCCTTCTTCTGTCATGCCCGGTTTCCGCGTAGTAGCGCGACTTATCATCATACATTTCATGCTCTGCACGATTGATAAGGTCCATGACGGGCACATGATCTCCGATGGCATATCCAACGGAAGCGATGCGGTTGTTTTCCTTTATTTTTCTGTTCAGGCTGTTTTTCATTTTTTGTCATTTGTTCAGGGGTGATATCGTCCAGAACGACTATGAACTCATCGCCGCTGATCCTGCAGATCTTCCCAGGTTCATCGAATACCTGACGCAGAATATCGGCGAATTTGCAGATATAAGCATCTCCGGCAGCATGTCCTAAAGTATCGTTGATAGTTTTTAATTCGTTCAGATCACAAAAGACGATTCCCACAGAATGTTCAGAATCGATCCCATCGAGGGCTTCTTTGTATCCCCGGTGATTCAGAAGGCCGGTTAAAGAATCCACTGTGGAAACCCTGGCCATGACCTGCTCGCGGACATGGGCCTCGGTGATCTCCTCCCGTCGTATGAATGTGAAAATGATCGCAGCTGCCAGCGCTCCGGCCAGGTAAGCCAGTTCAAGATCCGGGTGGAAAAACACAATTACTGCCGCGATCAGCGGAAAAGCAACAAACGAACCAAGCGCAAGGGCATTTCTTCTTCCGAGATATTTTATATTCTTAAGCAGAACAACAAGAAGCACAATTATGCTTAAAACAGGCATAACCGGTACAAAGTCGTTCCAGGGACCATACACGAGATGTCCGTCCTTTACGGTAAAGAACTTCCCGGTTATGGTACCGATCAAAATGAATAAAACGTTCAAACATGACAACGCAATAATGGGACTTATCCATTTGAACGAAACATTTTTTGTCCGGCGGATCATGCAGATCATGTAGAGTGAATACAGAACTATGCAGACATTCAGCATTGAAAATGCCAGAACATTGATAATGATCAACGGGCGCTTCGTTGAACACATTGCATCGGCGATATAGCTGCTCGCGTCACAAAGAAGACCCAGCATTGTAGACAATACAAATGCAAAGAAGAGACGGTTTACTTTTGATTGTTGTTTCAAACCGGAACAAAGGCTTCCCAGAATGATCACCAGAAATA
>JAEEIN010000125.1 GCA_016281385.1 Lachnospiraceae bacterium
CTTAAAAAGCATCTCCCCCGCCGGCGGCTCGGTTTTTGCCTTCTCCACCGGCTTAGGTGCAGGTTTGGGGGCAGGCTTGGGAACCGGCTTCGGTTCAGGTTTAGGCTCCTCCTTAGGAACCGGCTTGGGAACGGGCTTAGGCTCAGCTTTAGGCTCGGGCTTGGGCTCTTCCTTCGGCTCAGGAGGTGCCGGCTTCTGGACAGCCTTGGATGCTTCCTTCACTTCCGCCTTCGGCATTTCTGCCTTGGGTTCAGGCTTAACTTCTTCCTTCGGCTCCGATGCCGCGGGCGTAAGTTCCAGTGTGATCTGTTCAAACTCCGGCGGCGGAATTGGCTTCACCCGCTTCCTGCCGGGTTCACGGATCCTCACCGTAGCTCCCTGATCGTCCGTATATTCACTTATAAGCCCCAGGAAGTCCATCTGTCCTTCCATGTCTTTTTGACTCATTTTTATACCGACCTTCCTAAAATAAAACCTGTATCATACTACCACATTTACGACCCACTTGCAATTTTCGACCACTTCCGCGGACACACAAAGAGGCACGAAGTGTTACCTTCGTGCCCTAATATCCTGCAAATATTTCATGAATTTGAAAGTGGCTCATTTGCAAGCAAACTATGTTCAACCTCACGCACCTGCTCTAAAGGATACCCGCAAAAGTCTGCAATTTCCTCGGAAGTTTTACCTCGGGAAAGCATGCCAATCACGCTCTTTCTAAAGGCTCTTCCTTCACCTTCCTCTATTCCTTCTTCTCTTCCTTCATCTTTCGCATCCTGAAGTAAAACCCATTCTTTCATGTATTGAGTCCTCCATTTCTCGTTCCTGCGCCCAACAGTAACCGCTTCATCCAGCCGTTTTGTCAACGCGTCAGCGATGCTTTCGCTCATGACATAATCGTAAAAGTTTCTAAGATTTTCAGAAATGTCATTACCTTTATATGTACAGTTAAAAAAAATGATATGCGTTCCGTCATTAAGGTATAATGCCGAATTCTCTTCACATATTCTCGGAAAAGAATATTGGCTGAGTCCTTGCCCAAATGGATCGAAAGTGCAGATAAACAACACATTACTCTCGGGCAGCCTTTTGTAGGAATAACCCTTTTCCATATAGTCGATGTCGATCGAAGACTGATAGTATCGTGACCTCTGCGGCAGCATGTGCGATTCTACACTTTTATGGTTTAAGTTCTCTAACTCAGTATCGTAAATCTCTCCGTAGTCATCCTTGTTATAAACATCAAGCCTTATAGGCTTCCCGTCGGAGATATACTTAAATTCCTTTTGCGGTATCACCTCTTCAAGATTTCCGATTTTTCTTCCGAGAAGACATTCAAGAACGGCTTTGCAAAGTTCGGTATCTTCCATAACCTTACCAAACATGAAATCGTCCCGGAATTTTAAATCCTTGTACTCTTTCAGTTTCTTTTCACTCATTTGTTTCTCCTTTCGCTGGTACGACAGGCGAAAAAGAAACTGCTCAACTTCCTCTACTCCTGCCTGTTTTAAATGGAATTAGTAAGCAAGAATTTCAGAAGATTGATAAAAGAATAGTTAGACTTATTTCCGGAATATTGAAAAGATCTTTCGAAATATTGCTTCTGGATGAATCATAGCATAAAAATCATACATTGTCTGTAGAAAAAACAAAAAAGAGGCACGAAGTGTGACCTTCGTGCCTCCGATCCGCGCCATCAGGCGCCGGGGATTGTTATTAAATTACTTTTTGATCAGATAGTAATCATCCGATGTTGCCGTGCCCCGGAAGTTGCCCTTACCGGTTATTTCAACATAGAGCTGTGTACCGGTCTTAAGCTTATCCTTGGCCTTAACTGCCGTTCCGGCATTCCTTACAACATAGTTCTTGGTGCTGCCGTCATATACTAACGTATTCTCGGCATAGAAGTAAGTTAACGTGTAATGAGTCTTTTCCGTAAGCTTATTTCCTGCGTCATCGTAAATTGTAAGATTTGCCTTATACTTTGATGCATAACCCTTCCTGTCAACTGTGGTATATACATCTCCGGTGATAATATCACAATCAGTGATGTTTGCGGGAACGATGGTAAATACATCCTTCAAAGAGCCTGAGAAGAATCCTGTCTTACCAAAGTTAACCGTAACCATAGGCGCCTTCTTTGCAGTCTTGTCTGCTGCCTTCTTGTTGTTCTTATATGTCACTTTGACAGAACCGGCAAGCTCACCGAGACTGATGGACTTATTCACACCGTATTCTACCGAAATATCGGAAAGATCGATCTGGGTTCCCTTTGCGCTGCAGGTATAAGTATTGTCCTCGATTACAAGTCTTGCATTTACATCAGTAAGCTTAACGGAACCGATGGTGTACTTAAACTTCTGAGTTCCGGAATACTTGCCAAGTCCGGTAATGACTATGCTGTGATTTCCGGCAAGTTTTGCAGCATCTGCATACTCTACGCCTTCATCTTCAATGGCATAATCGATTCCTTCAACAAGCTCTACCGCTGCGCTGTTCTTATCTTTCTTATAGGAAACAGAAAGATGATCTCTTACGGTTTCGTCATCGTCATAGATGTCAAGTGTTGTTAAGTTGGAAACCTTTACGGTCAACTTATTTACCTTGATTCCGTTAATGGTGTATGCTGCTGCCTTAACACCTGCGAAGTTACCCATACCGATAACGTATGCGGTTGTCTTTCCGGGCGTAACATTATCTACAGTATAACCCGTCTGCGCTGCTGCATACTCTCTGATGCCAAAGTCCTTATAAAGGTCAACATCGTATGCATTTGCATATTCATATTCGTAATCTACTTTGTAGTCAACACCCTCTGTAAGTGTGACTGCTTTCTTACCCTTACCGAATACTACTTTGGTAACACTGTTACTGATTCCTGCCTCATCATACTCTTTTGCAGCTGTGGTAATAGCAAGCTTTGAAACATCTTCAGGCTGAACATGAAGTTTTACCGTAAGTCCGAGAGCACCCTCAAAGTTATCACCGTTACCGGTGATGGTGAGTGTGTAATCTCCGGAATTAATAACTTCGGAAACAGCCACCTCGTCAGCATCCTTAAATGCTACCGTATAATCGGTGTTGAGCTTAAGTGCCTTGCCGTCAACCTTGATCTGAGGATCGATCGTAAGAGTTTTTCCTGTGTACTTGGAAAGTAACCAGTAATCATCTTCGATCACAGTAGCCTTGGCAAAGGATACTCTCTTTACATAATCTTCATTGCTGAGATCCGCCTTAACAATACTGAAGTCCTCAGTGAACTTACCTTCATACTGTCCTTTACCTTTAACTGTAAGCGTAGCAGTATCACCCACTTTGTTCTTGTTAGCACTCAGAGTGTAATCCTTGCCTGCAACCAGTTTTTCTCCGTTAATAGTGACTGATACAGCGGGGAATGATCCTGCAGGGCTGTAAACGGCTACTGCGCCAACGTTATGAACACAATCTGTAGCTATATTCTGCTTGCCGGTAATATCATAGTCCTTTGTAGCAGATATCGTGTCGTCATAATATCCATAACCGGTGATCACAACCGTTGCTTTACCGGGCTTATCTGTATTCAGATAAGATACGGTATAGTCGGTATCTTTGACCAGTGTTGTCTTTCCGATCACAACCGATTTAACGGCAATCTTTCTTGCTTCTTCTCCGTCGCTGTACTTCACGCTGTTGCTTGCGAGTTTGATCGTTGCTTTTGCAACAGAACCCTTCTTAACGTCGAAGGTATATCCGACATTTACTCTGATGGAAGTACCGGAATAGTACTTTCCGATACCTGTAAATACAGCATAATATGTACCGGGCAGTTTTACGGAATCACCGACAAGTGTATTATCATCAGCATCATAATACTTGATTTCAAAGTCAGTGCCTTCCTTAAGTGTCTTTGTTCCGGTTGCACCACCGTCAACGGAATAATATGTAGCATTAACTGTAAGTTTCTGCTTAAGATCATTTCCGTTGTATGTCAGGTCTGAATAATCGGAGCAGGATATCTTCTCAACTTCATATCCGAGGACAGTTCCGAACTCCTTGGTTACGCTGCCTGTATAGTAACCCTTAAATGTTACCTTAGCAGTCGCAATCTTTCCTGCCTTAAGCTTGTCGAACTTAACGGTATAATCTACGCCTTCTTCAAGCACTTCATCACCGTAATAGATCGCATACTCGGGCTTAATGATCTTTTTACCGGTATTGTCAAGATAACCGGGCTCAATAACATCAACATCACAATCCGTCACTTCAATAGGATTGATCTGGAATGTTGTTGCTACAGCGCCTTCATATACAAGGCTTGCAGCTTTGGCAACAGCATATACTGTAGCCTTTCCGGGTTCAACGTTGTCTACATAGAATAAACTATATTCGCTTGCAGAAACCGTATTACCCTCTGCATCAACAACCTTAGCAACTGCAGGCTTTATCTCAGTTCCCGTAAATGTAGCAGAAGTCTGTTCAAGCGTAATGCTTGCGAGAGATACCTTGTTATAGGTTGCTACAGATATCGTCCTTTCTACGCTGCCTGTGAAGTTGTCTTTTCCTGTAACTGTAAGTGTATGGCTTCCTGTTGAAAGCTCAGTCAATGCATCACCATCTATTGTTACGGTATAGTCCTTGTCTTTAACAAGAGTTGTACCTTCGTACTTGATCTCAATCTGAGGTTTAGCCTTGTCTGCAGCCTTTTCAACATAATATGTTGTAACAATA
>JAEEIN010000126.1 GCA_016281385.1 Lachnospiraceae bacterium
AGTCTGAACTTCTCAACCAAAGCGGCTGCGGAACCGGACTCACCGAATACGTCCTGAACACCGAGCTTCTTTACGGGAACGGGGCAGTTAGCTGCAAGTGCATCGCAGACTGCGCTGCCGAGACCGCCGATAACTGAATGCTCCTCAACGGTTACGACCTTGCCGGTCTTCTTTGCGGACTTAACAACAAGCTCCTCATCAAGAGGCTTGATGGTGTGGATGTTGATAACTTCAGCACTGATTCCGTCTGCTGCGAGCATCTCAGCTGCTGTAAGAGCGGAATCAACACAGATACCGGTAGCAACGATGGTCACATCGGTACCTTCCTTTAAAAGAACGCCCTTACCGATCTCAAACTTGTAATCGGGACGGTCGTTGATTACCGGAACTGCCGCACGTCCGAATCGAAGATAAACGGGACCTTCGTATTCAACTGCTGCCCTTACGGCTGCCTTTGCTTCAACATCGTCTGAAGGACAGATGACAACCATTCCGGGAATAGTACGCATTAATGCGATATCTTCGTTACACTGGTGGGAAGCACCGTCTTCACCTACGGTGATACCTGCGTGGGTTGCACCGATCTTTACGTTTAAGTGAGGATATCCCACAGAGTTTCTGACCTGCTCGTATGCACGTCCTGCCGCAAACATTGCGAAGGATGATGCAAAAGGAATAAGTCCTGTAAGTGAAAGACCTGCGGCGATACCGATCATATTGGACTCAGCGATACCACAGTCGATATGTCTTTCGGGAAATGCCTTCTTGAAGGTAAGTGTTTTTGTTGCATTTGCAAGGTCGGCGTCAAGAACAACAAGATTGGGATATTCTGCACCGAGTTCCTTTAATGCATTACCGTAGCTTTCACGGGTAGCGATCTTGATCACTTCTGACATAAAGCTTCACCTACCTTTCTTAAATCTTCCATAGCAACAGCATACTGCTCGTCATTGGGAGCCTTTCCGTGCCAGTCTGCATTTCCTTCCATGAAGGATACGCCCTTACCCTTTATGGAGTGAGCGATTATGACTGTGGGCTGACCCTTTGTCTCTCTTGCTTCCTTGAATGCCGCACGTATCTGATCGAAATCATGTGCGTCGATATTGATAACGTGGAAACGGAATGCCTTGAACTTGTCTTCGAAGGGCTCTGCGGAACATACATCTTCAAGCTTACCGTCGATCTGCAATCCGTTGTAGTCAAGGATGGCGCAGAAATTATCAAGCTTTCTGTGGCCTGCGAACATGCAGGCTTCCCATACCTGACCTTCTTCACATTCACCGTCACCGAGAAGTGTGTAAACTCTGAAATCCTTATTCTGCATCCTTGCGCCAAGCGCCATACCTACGGCTGCGGAGATACCCTGTCCCAAAGAACCGGTGGACATGTCAACGCCGGGTACATGCTGAATACAGGGATGACCCTGAAGATAGGAACCAAGCTTACGAAGGGTGGTAAGATCTTCAACGGGGAAATATCCTCTGTGTGCAAGGGTTGAATAAAGTCCGGGTGCTGTATGACCCTTTGAAAGAACAAAACGGTCTCTGTCCGCTTTCTTGGGATCCTTAGGATCGATGTTCATTTCCTCGAAATAAAGATACGTATAGATATCAGCTGCGGAAAGGGAACCGCCGGGATGTCCGGCCTTGGCCGCATGAACCGCAGTTACGATACCTTTACGAACTTCATTCGCCATTTTTTGAAGCTCAAGGTTTTCCATAACGTTCTCCTGTCTGTATTTTTATTTTATGTTACTGCTTTGAATCTAACACTCATGACCGCTTATTTCTAATCGTTATAAGCGCATTATTTGTCAGATTTTGCTCAATTCTGTCCGTAATATGCATTGGGACCGTGCTTACGATAGTAATGCTTGTCCTGAAGCCACTGGGGCGCGGGCTTTACATCGGGATTGATGAGCTCGGTCCTGAAGGCCATCTTTGCCACTTCTTCAAGAACAACCGCATTGTGAACGGCTTCATGAGCGTCCTTGCCCCAGCAGAATGGTCCGTGATTCTTGCAAAGAACCGCGGGAACTGCCATATAATCCTTGTCCTTGTAATAGTCCACGATAAGAAGACCCGTGTTCTTTTCGTAGGCTTCCTCGATCTCTTCCTTGGAAAGGACTCTTAAGCAGGGAACCTCGCCGTAGATGTAATCTGCATGGGTGGTTCCGTAAGCCGGAATGCTGCGTCCCGACTGAGCCCAGCTTGTTGCGTAAGAAGAATGGGTGTGAACTATACCGCCGATATCGGAGCATGCCTTGTAAAGCTCAAGATGTGTGGGGGTATCGGATGAGGGCTTGTACTTTCCTTCCACCTTGTTTCCGTCAAGATCCATGACAACCATGTCATCGGGCGTCATCCTCTCATAATCAACACCCGAAGGCTTGATAACGAAAAGACCGCTCTCCTGGTCGATCTCGCTGACATTTCCCCATGTAAAGGTTACAAGTCCGTACTTGGGAAGAAGCATGTTCGCTTCATAAACCTTTTGTTTCAGCTCTTCTAACATTTGGGTTTCCTCCGTTTAACTTCTTTAAAAGTTCTTTTTTGTCGCTTCGTAAAGCGCTATGCTCGCTGCAATAGTGATATTTAAACTGTCGATCCTGTCGGAATGAGGGATTATGACACTAGTGCCGACATTTAAAAATGAATCGGGAAGTCCCGTTGCTTCATTTCCCATTATAAGGGAGAAGGGGCTTGAAAATTCCGTTTCCGGAAGTTTCTTCTTTGCCTTTAGCATAAAAGGATAGAGGCTTCTGTTTCCCGCTTCCCTTTCGTAATCCTCAAAGGAATCGTATTCCGCCACGTTCATTCTGAAGATTGCACCCATTGAGGCCCGGACAGTCTTCGGATCGAAGGGATCCACCGCCTGCTTTATTATTGCAAGGTCCGTCACTCCAAAGCCCGTTGCACTTCTCATGATGGTTCCCATGTTTCCCGCATTTGAAGGGTTCACAAGAACAACATGATCGGCATTTTTGTCGTTCTTTCTCCGGAACTTCTCAAACTCGCCGATGACGTAGCAGTTTTCTTTTTGCGAAAGTATGTTGAAGGGCTTGTCGGAAAACTCCATGGGGACGTTTAACTTTTTACAGAGCTCTTCAAGTTTTTTAAAGGATTCTCCCCGCTCCATTGATGAGTGGATGTAAACCTTCCTCGAATGCTCCGGTGCGTAATTGAGCATTTCAAAGGTCAGGGTTATTCCGAGAGCATAGGATACGGGATCTTCTCTTTTATACCTCTTCATTTTTTTCCTCTGAAGGTTCTTCGGTTTCTTTTTTCACAAGCTTATCTTGAAACTTAACAACAAGGAACAGATAGATCGCTCCGACGATAAGCGAGATCATGCTGAAAAACTGGGATGTGGAAAAGATTCCCACGGTTCCGCGCTCGTCGTCTCTGAGCATTTCAACAAAGAAACGGCCGATGCTGTAAGCAATGACATAGGCTGCGGAAACGATACCCTTCTTCTTAGTTTTCTTTGCAAGGATAAGAAGGAAGGCCATGTTCAGAAAATCAAGTCCCGAGGAAATGAGCTGGGTGGGGATGAGCTTAACCCCGTTGGGCGCATAATCGGAATGGGTAAATGCGATACCGATGCATGATTTCGTTTCACGACCGTAACAACAACCCGCCATGAAACATCCTATACGTCCGAAGCCCTGTGCAATGGCTATGGAAGGTGCGCAGAGATCGAAGTAGTCGATGAACTCCACTTTCTTTATCTTACAGTATACCCATGCGGATAAGATTCCGCCGATCAGTCCCCCGATAACAACAAAACCGCTCTGGGACAAAAACATCTTGGGATCCTTGATGAAGGAATCAAACTCAACAAGAACAAATGTGAGCTTTGAACAAAGATATCCGAAAATAACGCCCACAAACAAAATGCCGTAGCAGATGTCGTCGCTTAAGCCCCTCTTTTTTGCCCTGTTGCAGGCAAGGATCAGGGCGGCCATAAGAGCAATGGCCGTAAATACACCATAACTGTGAACCGTTACAGGTCCGATAGAAAAAAGATCGTTATACATAATGTACCTCTCATTTCATTAATGAAAAAAAGCTCCGGCCATACATGCCGGAGCCCTTGTATCCTGCCTTATTGATCTGTGTATTTCTTTATGAACTCCATGATATCTCCGACAGTTGAAATACCTTCGAGTTCCTCAGGATTGAGTTCGATATTGTATTCTTCTTCAAAAGCCATTACAAGCTCAAGCAGATCAAGGGAGTCAACTCCGAGATCGTCCTTAAATGATGTCTCCTCCGTGATCTCCACATCATCAAGGTTAAGCTGTGTTCTGATGATAGAAACAATCTTTTCAAGCATTTTTATATCTCCTTTATAATCAGTATTGTCAAAAGTGCCTGTTTTTAAGCAAAGTATAGATATTATCCCGATATTTGTCAATTGCGGGCGATAAGTTTATGAAATTTTCAGTAACCGTAAATATCGTAGATCTCGTCGGTGTATTTTCCGGGTTCGGAATACACTATCAGAGGCTTTTCAACCGTAAGCCTGCTCTTGCCTCCCCGGACCGCTTCGATAAGGACCATGTTGGGTTCGCTGTCTATGAAAGGATAAACAAGCTTCATCCGCTTGGGCTCAAGTCTGTACTTTGAAAGAGTGACCATTATCTCCGCAAGCCTGAAGGGACGATGAACAAGAAAAAACTTTCCTCCGCTCTTTAAGACTGCTGCCGCATTTGCAGCCACATCCTCAAAGGTGCACATCACTTCGTGACGTGCGATGGACAGAGCACTGTCGGGATTCTTAAGTCCGTGCTGTCCGATCATGTAGGGCGGATTGCAGGTCACCGCATCAAATGATGCCTTTTTAAATATGGAAGAAGCTTCCTTTATATCGCCATCAACAACTTTGATCTTATCCTCAAGCCCGTTTAACTTAACGCTGCGTCTCGCCATGTCGGCGGAATCTTGCTGGATCTCAAGGGCAGTAAAGTCGCTGCAGTTTGTTTTTGCGGAAAGAAGGATCGGTATTATGCCGGTGCCGGTGCCCATATCAAGGCACTTATCGCCTTCTTTAAGCCTCGCAAAGCCCGTAAGAAGAACAGCGTCCATGCCAAAGCAGAAACGCTTTGTGTCCTGGATGATCTTCAGGTTGTTCCTCTCAAGATCGTCTATTCGCTCGTTTTCCTTAAGATCAATCGTTGAGTTTGGATCCGTCATCTCCCAGCTCCAGTTCGGCCATTGCTTCTTTTTCTTCCTTGGTAAGCTCCTGCTTCTTGTTGCGGCGTCTCTTGAAACGAAGCTCCTCAGGCTTGTACTCCTGAAGCTCCTTCTCGTCGTCTATGTCAACAAGAACCTTAACTATCTGTCTTAAAACGTTAACGCTGTGAACGGTACCGTGCTGGTTGTTATGGACTATTGTCACGTCATCGCCCACATTGGGAAGGTTGCGGTTTAATTCCTCGTAGGTCTCCTGCTCGTTCTTTAAGCAGCACATGAGCCTTCCGCAGACTCCGGAGATCTTGGAAGCATTTAAGGACAGGTTCTGTTCCTTGGCCATTTTGATGGAAACGGGAACAAAGTCCGCCATATATGTGTTACAGCAAAGGGGGCGACCGCAGATACCGATACCGCCGCGAAGCTTGGCTTCATCCCTTACGCCTACCTGTCGCATTTCGATCCTTGTATGGAAAACACTTGCAAGGTCCTTTACCAGTTCGCGGAAATCGACACGTCCGTCACTGAAGTAATAAAAGAGGATCTTACTGTTATCAAAGGTGTATTCCGCATTGATCAGCTTCATGGGAAGACCGCGTTTTTCGATCTTCTCCTTACAGATGGGAACGGCTTCCGCCTCTTTGCGCCTGTTTGAAGCTTCACGCTCGTCATCATCCTTTGTTGCAAGTCTGACAACATCCTTTAAGGGCTGGATCACCTTGTCGTCCTCAACTTCGGATACACCGAGGACAACCGTTCCGTATTCAAGACCACGTGCAGTCTGAACGATGACATGCTGGTCTCTTTTGATATCAAGATTTCCGGGAGCGAAATAATAAACCTTGCCCGCTTCCCTGAATCTGACGCCTATTACTTTTGTCATATCCTATTCCTTATATATATTACTTTTCTTTCATGGTTAAGAAGAGAAGCTCCATGGTAAGTTCAAAGTTAACATTGGAGTCAAGTCTCTGCTTTGCTTTCTCAAGAGCGTCGATGATATCCTGCAGATCTTTGTAGGTGCTCACATCGGCCGCTTTCTTAATATACTGTATTTCATCACGGAAAATCAAGTTATTTGCATCGGCTGTGGCCTTAAACAAAAGCACGTCACGATACCATACCGTGATTATGTCAAGAAAGTCATTTATCGCAAGCTTGTAGTCCACGGATTTCTTAACCGCGGCGGTAAGCTCGGAAACGTCCATCTCCCTTATGTGCTTCATAAGCTTGACAGCGTCGTTTCTTATGTTGTCAAAATCGTCGTTTCTGGCAAGCAGCTTGGCCTTTCCCACATTACCTCTGGCGAAAGCGACACAGACATCAGCTTTGTAATCCGGGATGTGTTCTTCTTCCATAAGGAACTTTCTGACATCCCTGTCTCTGACCGGACGCATGCTGAGTAAAACGCATCTGCTCAAAATCGTAGGAAGAAGCTCGTCCATATTAGCCGTAAGAAGAATGATGACCACATATTCCGGCGGCTCCTCAAGGGTTTTAAGAAGTGCGTTCTGGGCCTGAGGGTTCATCTTCTCGGCTTCGTTTATGATATAAATCTTTCGCTTGTCAGCGTAGGGCTTCACATATACGGTGGAATTGACCTGAGAACGGATATCGTCAACGCTTATGACATTGGGTTTCTCGTGAACCACCTTTATAATGTCGGGGTTGTTGTCGGAAAAGGCCTGAACACAGCTGTGACACTTTCCGCAGGGCTTCTCGCCCTCACCGTCGCAAAGCATGGCTGCGGCAAAGATCTTCGCTATGAATTCCTTTCCGCTGTAACGCTCTCCGCAAATAATGTAAGCATGGGATATCTTGTCCTGCTCGATGGCCGCCATAAGATGTCCCTTAATGGCTTCCTGTCCGACGATATCATTAAAATTCGGCATCTTTCTTCCTTTCATCAGGTAAAGATATCAAGGATCAATCCCCTGATATCCCCGATCTTCTGAAGTATGGTGATGTTATCCTTCTGTTCCTTGCAAAGCTCCTGCGCCAGCTCATCCAGAGTCTGATCCACGAGCCTGATTATCCCGTAAACCCTGTGCCGTCCCTTTCTGTCAAGGAAATTCTCTCTTGAAAAAGAATGAGACCTGGAAACGATCTCATTCATAAAATCCTTGATGAGACTGCGGTACTTTCGCATGTCCTTTATGTCTTTTCTTTTTGAAATCCGCTCACCCTGCATGGTTATCTCTTCCATCAGCGACGTAAGATGCGCCTGAAGATCCGCATCCGTGACCTGACTCATAAGAACAAACTTAAAATCGCCGTTTGCTTCCTGCGGTCTTTGGGTCTCGGCTACGGGAGCCGCCTGGGTAAGCTGTGTGATCTTTACGTCCACGCTTTTTCCTCTATGCCATCTCTATGCGTAAATATGCTTTGATCTCTTTTATACAGCTGTTCAGATCCTCGTTCTTGAACCTTCTTCGGATCTTCGCTTTCTTTATGAGTTCTTCGTCAAAATCCTTTGAATCGGAAAGGAAGCGTCTGCACATCTCCTCATATTTTGGATGCTCCTGCTTCTTCTCACGGTTTAAGGCCCTCTGGAGACGGACACCGTCGTCAAGCTCAATAAGAACCGGTACCACTTTGTCCTTGCCGAAATAATCGCGGACCTTCTTATAGGATTCAAGTGTGCCTATGGTTATATAGTCAAATCTGTCAAGGTCCGTGGAATCGTCCGCCACGGTAAAATATCTCCAGGGCCCGTGAACAGTTTCGTAGCAGCGGTCTTCAACAACCTTGCCGGCTTCACAAAGGCGCTTAAAATCCGCTTCCTTTACGAAATGGTACTCAACACCGTCCTTCTCGCTCTCCCTTATGGGCCTTGTGGTATAGGAAACTATTGTTTTTAACTTAAGATCCCTGTCGGAAAGAAGGCGCTTGAAGATTGTGTCCTTTCCCGTGGAACTCTTTCCCATTATATAGATGATCTTACCCACTTCAGATTTCCTGTTGTCCTTCCCAATGATGTGTTTCCTTGAATTTCGTCTTTTCCTTGTACATCTTTCTGTCCGCTTCCACGATGTAACGCTCAAGATGGTAGCTCTTGTTGTCGGGAACGTGAACGATGTATCCGGCGCTTACGCTTAAGGGATAAGGTTTCTTCTTGCTATCATTAAATTCCTTAAGCCTTCTCTGGATCTCGGAAATGATCTCCTTGGCCTTATCCTCGGCATCGTCGCAGGTAAAGGCAATGGCGAATTCGTCGCCGCCGAATCTGGTGCAGACACCTAACTTGCCGACAATGCTTTCCATGATGGAACTGATCTTTGAAAGAGCAAAGTCACCTTCTTTGTGACCGTAGGTATCGTTTATCTGCTTTAACCAGTTCATGTCAACCGAGATCACCGCAAGATCTTTGTTCTTCCTTATGGCCTCGTTGACTCTGGGTTCCATGTGACGGTAGAAGCCCTTTCTGTTAAGGAGCTTTGTAAGCTGATCCGTACTGTAAAGGTTCTGAAGGTCTATTCGGAACTTGTGCATCTCCAGCACGTGACGCAGGTTCATGGTAAATGAGAACAGCATGAAATACTCAAAATCCTTGGGTTCAAATCCCGAAACCGCATATCCGACGGTGGATCCCTGAACATGCATGGGAAGGAACATGGTGACCGGTCCTTTATCAAAATAGCCTTCAAGGTCGGGCAAAAGATTTGATTTCTCGATGACCTCGCCGTTTGAGAAAACTCCGTCCCTGAACCTGAAACCGGATATAAGCCTGTCTGTATAGTAGTGATGAGGACTCATCTCGGACATTGGACGGACAGTGGGCCTTATCTCCACATCATCTCCGAAGAAATCGTCATTTATGGCAAGGAGGTAATCGCCTCCCACATAATCCCTTACAAAATGAATCAGGTCACCCCAGACAAATGCAAGCTTCTCCTCGTTTCCAAGAATGGACATCTTCTCAAAGAAAGCCTCCATGTGGGAAGTGATCATTGCTTCATGCCTGGTGGCATTGGAATACTTTGTACCTATCTTAATGACCGTTTCACGGTTTGAAGGAACCTTCTTACAGCCGCAGGACTCTCCCGCTCTGAACTGACATCCTACGGAATGATCCTTCTTTACCTTTCTGCCTGCATATATGTCATCGATAAGATCCGTGATCTTCTCGGCAAATTCGTCATTGTTCCACTGGCAGGTGGCAAGTCTGGGATAATGGAATTTCTCCATCGCCGCACCGTCAAAACCGGAAACTATGATATCGTCCGGAACCTTTATTCCCCTGTTTGCCAGCTGTCTGCAGACCTCCATTGCCATGGCATCGTTTGCACAGATGATGGCATCGATGGGCTTACCGGAAGCAAGGAACTTCTTTACAACACGTTCCGTTGGCTCCTCCCAGAAGTCACCCCAGTCTATGCGGTCGTCTTCAATGGGAATATTGTTCTCCTCCATGACCTGCTTAAAGATTGCAAGTCTCTCATCGGAAAAAGGATTGTTCCTGAAGCCGGCGATAAAGTTTATATGTTTGGGTTTGTGGAACTCGATCATATGACGGACAACCTGCTCAAAGGAGTCACCAAATTCGAAGGTAAGATTGATACAATCCTTCAATGCACTTACCAGAGAAATGCAGGGAACGCCTGCCTTGGAAACACGCTTGGCAATTGCTGCCGGAATGTCGTCCCGTTTGAAAGTTGCCGTATATATGATGACCGCATCATATCTTTCAGGCTCCATCAGTTCGAAGATCTGCTCCTCGGCATCATCGGTATATGCCGGTGTAAAGAAGTCCGTCATGGTGGCATAGATATGAAGCTTGTAATTCTTTTCATTACAAACCTTGTAGAATGCGTCAATAAAATCCTTCTGTTCGTTGCCGTCGAATTTTGCCATGCAAAGGGCAATAACCTTATAAGGTTTTCCGTCGGAATATTTCATAGGTTTCTCCCAATACGTCCGCAGATTGCGGAGCACATTTTGACTTTTGTTAAAACCTGTATTCTGATTTTAGGGCATATTGCAATTTATTCTACCACATTTTTGCAGAAAAAAACACTTTTCAGCACATTTGAGCCCTTTCCGGGAAAAAAGTCTTTTATGTTTTGATAAGGACAAAGAAAAAGTGTTGTGCTATAATGTGTCTTGCGCATAAAGAACGCAAATAAAACAATCAGATCACAGGATATATAAAATGGCTAAAAAGATAGTTTTAACGGGTGGCGGTACCGCCGGTCACGTTACACCCAATATGGCTCTTATCCCCGAGCTTAAAAAAGAAGGATATGATATATACTATATAGGTTCATACGACGGTATCGAGAAGAAACTGATCGCTGATTTCAACATTCCCTACTACGGTGTTTCCACCGGTAAATTAAGAAGATATCTGGATCCCAAAAACTTCAGCGATCCCTTCCGTATCATGAAGGGCTTTGCCGAGGCAAGAAAGATCCTTAAAAAGATCAAGCCCGATGTGATCTTTTCAAAGGGCGGATTTGTAAGCGTTCCGGTCATCAGGGCCGCAGGCACTTTAAAGATCCCCTGCATCATCCATGAATCGGACATCACTCCCGGCCTTGCAAACAAGCTTTGCATTCCCGTAGCCGAAAAGGTCTGCTGTAACTTCCCGGAAACCATGCAGTATCTTCCCGAGAACAAAGCGATCCTTACCGGAACTCCCATACGTACAGAACTTACGGAAGGTTCACGTTCAAAGGCATTGAGCCTTTGCGGATTCTCTGATGACAAGCCCGTTGTAATGGTATTCGGCGGAAGCCAGGGCGCAGGCAGCATAAACAAGATAGTCCGCTCAACCCTTCCAAAGCTTTTGGAGAAGTACCATGTAGTCCACATCTGCGGAAACGAGAAGATGGACAATCTCCTTTTAAACACTCCGGGTTACAAGCAGTTTGAGTATCTCAAGGAGGAATTAAAGGATGTGTTCGCACTTGCGGATGTTGTGGTTTCCCGTGCAGGCGCAAATTCCATCTGCGAGCTCCTTGCCTTAAGAAAGCCCAACCTTCTGATCCCCCTTCCCGCAACCACAAGCCGCGGCGACCAGTTACTCAATGCAGCTTCCTTTGAAAGCCAGGGATTTTCACTTGTACTTCGTGAGGAGGACCTTGATGAAAAGAGTTTTATGAAAGCCCTTGATACACTTTATACAGAGAGACAGCAGTTCATCGACAACATGAACAAGTCTTCACAGATGCAGCCGACGCTGACCATCATGAAGCTGATCTCCGATTATATGAAATAAAAGAAATCCCGACCGTGATCACGGTCGGGATTATTTTTTGTCTTGAATTATTTAAATGCCAGCTTGGAAACCATTTCCTTCTGAACATCATCCGTAACCTTTCCGGGTGTCCAGAGTATATCCTGTCCGTCATTCTTAAATCTGGGAATAACGTGAAGGTGATAGTGAGGAACAGTCTGTCCTGCTGCCTCCCTGTTGTTCTGGATTATATTGACACCGTCGCACTTAAGCACGTCAGTCATACGCTTTGCAACCTTCTTGGCAAGCTTCATTGCCTTGCCAACGGTCTCCTCATCGATCTCGAAAACATCCTGAAAATGCTCCTTGGGAAGGATAAGGGCATGGCCCGGATTTGCGGGAGCCGCATCGAGGATCACCGTAAAGGTATCATCCTCATAGATTATATTTGTGTCAAACACATGATTCGCAAGTTTGCAGAAAATGCAATCATCCTTCTTCATAATGAATTCCTCCGTTAACCGAAAATAAATATTGTATCAAGGGAACGTACCGCATTGAAGTCGCCCTTTAAAGTCATTTCACCTGACATAAAGGCTCTCTGGAAAGAGGTATTTCCCTTAAGGATCTCTTTTATCTTGTCCTTCTCAACCGTAAGCTCCGCATCTACCTTAAGCTTGTCCGCTTCTCTGTAATCGATCTTGAGCTCGCGTCCTTCAACAACTATGTACAGAGGAAGCTTCTTTCCCTTGATCTTAAAAAGATAGGAGACTTCCGTTCCGGCGCTGGGCCTGAAGGCATCTCTGAATTCGCCGATGAACTCCTCCTGATCCTCCTCATCACTGCTGCCCATCATATTCCTGAACATGCTGGCAAGCTCGCTGATATCTTCCTTCTGCTTCTGAACATAAGCATCATCCGCTGCATACTGGGAAAGCTGCTCGGTTTCCTGAGGAGTGAGAACATCGTTCTTTGTACGGTAAACCTTCTGCTTGACTGCCTGGTTACTTGCAGGAAGACTGGGCACCTTCTGATTGATGGTGCGGTACATGTTCTCCGCTTTCTTCTCGATAAGTCTCGTATAATCCTCGTTTCCTTCAAGAACCGAGATATCTTCTATATATCCGCAGATACCGCTGCAGGGAAGACCTCCGAGGATTTCCCACGCATTGGAAAGGGTAAGCTTTCCTTCCCTCTCACCATAGGTCGTTGCCATAACGATGGGACACATATAGATCTTCGAAAGCTTCTCCTTATCCGCATAAAGCCAGCAGGCATCAAGGAACTGCTGCATGAAACCGCCGATCCCGAACCATTCAACAGTTGTTGCAAGAATAACGCCGTCAGCAGTTTTCAAAGTCTGGGGAAGCGTGGTGATGGTACCCTTTAATTCGTGCAGATCGAAGCGCTCAACCGTAACATGAAGTTCCTCCAGCACCGCCTGCATCTTATTGATAACATATAACGTGGGATCGTCGATAAGACCCCTTCCGCCGTAGTATATATTGATCTTCATAATGAATTCAAACCCTCCGACTTTCATTATATGTTTTCAAAAAATCTAAGTAAAGCATTTTATGAAAGCACACCGTAGTAAGTGTAAAGACCTATGCAGATAAATCCCATTGCAGCGCAGGCGATACCGAGCCACTCTCTGAAGGAAGGACGGTATCTGTATACAGGCCTTTCAATGTCCTCATATTCTTCTTCCGGAAGATCATCCTCTTCCTCCACTGGTTCGTATATATATGCTGCTTCTCTTTTCATCTTTTCCGCCACTCTTTCATACAGGGATCTTGAAAGAACAGGTCCCGCTTCCGCCATTTCGTATATCTCATAGGCTGCTTCTACCGCTCTTTCATCGGACGGAGCAACATGGGAAATGACAGTCTGCAAAAGACGTTTTATATCCTCTCGTTTCTCTTCTTCATCCTTTCCCGGAACACAGATAAATTCGTATCTGCCGCTCTTTGTGTCTCTGAAGATAAGATCGGGTTCAAAAACAATACAGCTCTCCTCCAGAAGGTATTCCCGCAGCTTCGAAGATACCATCATCATGCTCCTTGTAAGCTTTTCAAGTTCCTCAAAATCCATGTCCTTAACGGAAACCGTTCGGATAAGGTTTTCTTTCTCCGAAATGTCATAATAAAACCGGCGTTCACCATTGATGGTCCTTATCTCCACCGGCAGTATTCCTTCGATGGAATTGTCGGTGAGCATCCTGTATCTGTAATCGTCATAGCCCGCAGTATCGGCGGGCAGTGTCATATAAGTCCTGTTAAGTTCGTTTATGATATTGTAGATCATCATTTCTCCCCCTTAAGATCTTTGGTCGTAAGCATTATCGAAACCGGATCCCACAGGCTTTTTTCATATCCGTCTTCGATCGTTCCGTCTTTTGACGGAAACAAACCGAGGCCACCCTCACCGAAGGGTGTTACAAAATTGCCGGTAGCTTCGATCCGTATATGTTCTTTATTTTTTGTGAGGCTCATTGCAAGCTCACTCAGCGAAAGATAGGCTCTTTCACGCCTTATTTCATCAAATCTCCGATCTGCCTTTTGGGTGCAGGTCTTTTTATCATCCATATAATCCCTGCAGGCATAGACAGTCATCATATAAGTATCCTGACAGATAAGGATCCTGTCATATTCATGAACTATCATATACATAAACAACACATAGCTCATGATCATCAAAGGAACAATGACCGATGCCTCCACCGTCATATATGCCTCCTGCTTTCTTTTTACAAAAAACCGCACACAAACACCCCCAATGCCAAAAACGGTATGAACGGCATCATGGTCTTCGCTGAGATCTTTTTAAAAACAACAAGGACTATACCCGTGACCGCCGCAAACAAAAAACCGAAGAACAGCGCCGTCAGCACGTACTGCGTCCTCAGCACGCTTCCCAGAAAAATGCACATATATCCGTCTCCTTTTCCCACACACCCCTTGGCGAGGTATGCCGAGATGAGTATCACGATCCCCGGAACGAATCGAAGAAAATACTCCCAGATTGACGGCATACCGTTGAAGGCGGTGTTCAATATTCCGGCAATAATGCCGCATACAATGAGCCATGAGCAAACCCCGCGTTCCCGTATATCCGTGATCACTGCAGGTACCAGAACGGTTGCAAGGATGGTCCATTGCAGATAACTGAAATTCATTTAATGCTCCTTTTTACCGCATAATTTACATTTATGTCTCCCGCCGGCTTCGGACAAAGGTATCTGAAATACATCCTGTTTAAGCTGTCCGCAGCTTTGGGAGGAATGATAGGCCGTTCCGTAGGGGGTAATATAAACCGTTGCCCCAAAGCCTTCATCCTTACAATATTCACAGGGGTAATACCTTCCCCCGTCTTCATTTCTTTCCTTTTTAATTCCCGATATCGGAACCGGGATGATCGTCACCTTAAGGGCCTTACAGTCAAGATCGGTATGATATACCGTTCCCCGCCTTGTTATATAGACCATCTCATCGCTATCGGTATCTTTTCTTCCATATCCCGTATAGGCCTTGGAGTAAAAGTGATTCGTGAGTATAACTCCGTTTATGAACGGGATATTTATATATGGCTTAACAATGTAAGTAACAAGAATATCTATTTCATCATCTTTTGATATATCGCTTAACAATGTCGTAAGACCTGTTATACGGTAAGACTCCGGAAGCTTTAAGATCTGCCCCTTTATATAGCCTTCGGTCCAGCCGACCTTAAGCAATGCCTCGGTTTTCAGACTTTCATCTTCATCTGCGTCATTAAAAAAGAGAGGATACGAATAAGCGACCATCTCGCTTCCCGCTTTATCAAGGACCGTTTCCACCCTTGCGTGGATAAAGAAAAGTTCAAAAAGCCACAAAACGCTCATGAAGAAGAAAATGACTAAAGGAAAAATGCATGCCGCTTCAACCGTGGCGGAGGCAGAGAGTTTTGACGATGTTCCCAATGATTTTGTACTTATTGCAGGTTGGGAAATTGTTGATATGGAGTAATCTGAACGAATAAATTTTGCCAAAAAAGATCCTTTCTTATTATTTGTGATAGTGTAAATGAGGAGATTGGGAACATCGTCAAAACCCCCTAATTGATCATCCGCCTTCTTCTTGCGGCATTATATGTATATCCGTGATCCGATATCATGGTGATATTCACCTGCCATTCATCAAAGCAGTTATCCACCCTGAACCACTCGTTTCCCGGTATTTTCCTTACATCCATTTCCGCTATGCTCATAAATCTCTTCATGATCTTCTTTTCACCGGTGGTATAAAGAAATACTCTCAGATAATCCGTGTATCCAAGCCCTTCCTTATGTTCCTTCGGGTCCATGTTTCCCCCAAGCAGCGATCCCAGTCCGGTTATCCACTCCGCAGGCGTTTTGATAAGCGGTATCTTTCCTCCGGCCATTATGATCCTTACATCCGTAAGACTTTCATAATTGACCCACCAGGCTATTATGAGGGTCTCTAAGATCTTCGCCACTTCCGGAGGAGCGCTGAACAAAGCACATACTCCCGCACAGAATGCCTCTACAGCTGACCTCCTTGTCTCATCCCCCATAAAAGTATTGAGATTCGCCGCTTCCCTTATCACCAGGATCCTTCTTGCAATGCTCGCCAGATTATCGCAATCCGAATCCTTGCCGGAACAAAGATATTCGACCTGATAGGATAACAATCCGTCATCCCGGGTATTTTGATAGTTTCCCAGATATCGCATCATATATTCCCGCAAAAAGAAAATGTCCGTTATACTTCCTTTATTCTCTTTTTCAAGATTCCCCCTGTTAAGCTTCCGCTTTGCCGCATAGAGATTTCCATTTACCTTTGTTAATGAATACCCTCCCTCAGTGACAAAATTGAGAATACTTAAGGGTGCCGGCGTATCCTCGGAAATATCGTTTCCGCCGGTTACGGAGGGAAGCCAGCCGGAGTAATCTATCTTGTATTTTTCAAGTTCTCCGGCTGCTTCATAAGCCGCATCATAAGAAATACCTCCCGAAAGACCGTAAGACTCTATCCGGTCAAACAGTTCCTCCGTTTCTTTTACATACGAAAGCTTGTAATGGTATTTCATCAGATTTACAGCCTGCAGCTTTATGGCGGCTCCCTTGTCATCACTTGCCAGGCAAACAGCCGTTGCTTCCGCCTCTGTGCATTTAAGCTTAAGTAAATCCTTTCCTCCCAGTAACCCAAGCTCGCATTCGTCAAAATTTTTATTGATGCAGTTTCTTAAATGTTCCTCCGATAAGGCAAGTCCCGATACCTCCGTCATGTATCCCGCGTCCACAAACAAAAGATCGAAACGCTCCCAGAGAGCTTTGCTGTATTCCGCGAAACACGAGGTCATTGCCGTATCCGTCGCCAGTACTGCCTTCATCCTTGTTGCGCTGCTCCTCACCGAATAAAACATGGTGATCAGTAACGACATTGAAAGAGCCGTGGCAACGGAAAAAAGAACGGTGATGTAACCCTTTTTCATAGTTTGTCTGTCTGCTTTGTGATCTTTTCAAACAGATCGTTCACGATCTCCGTGATCTGCTTTTTAAAAACAACCACAAGGCCTACCAGAACCACGATTATCAATATAACTTCAACGGTTCCCATACCGTCTTCTTCCACAATGAATTCTCTGAAACCCTTACATTTATCCATTATTAACCTCCTCTACATACTTAAAAACGCCGGGACCATTATGATCACCATTACCACCAGCATAAGAAGCGTCATCGGAAGTAACAGTTTCGTTCCCGCTTCCTCCCCCTTGACTCTGGCTCTGCGCTTTCTTTCTTCAAAAGCATCCTCCGCTTCCCCCGATAAAAGCTTTGAAAGATTCGTACTTCCCGTTTTGAGATTCTGTGTTAAGAGAGTCGTAAATCTGGTGATGGCAGGGACAGCGGTTCTCTTTGAAAAATCCTTATATGCAGCCGCCTCCGAGACCCCCGTCTTTAATTCATTTACAGTTATCCCCATCTCATCGTAGATGGGATTGCTTTTATCCCCCGATAAGCTGTCTTCGTATATTCTTATCCACACATTTCTTATGGTCATCCCCGAAGAAAGGTACATTACCATCTTCATGATGACCGTGGGATATTCATCGATCAGCTTGTCCCTTCTCTTCTTTTCTTCATTCTTCCTGTCGGCCTGTGCTCCGACGAACACAAATGCCATTGCCGCCACTCCGAGGAGGAAGATCACCGGATCCTTTTCGGTCGCAGGTTCCCTGTAAGTCACTCTGCGCCCTTCTATCTCCGGGGGAAGAAAGACTGCTTCACCGGTCCTGTCCTCCTCCTCCGATTCTCTTACGGCAGTTATCAGTTCATCCCTTACCTGCTGCAAGTCATCATAAGCTGCGGCTTCGTAATGAATTTCAAAAATGTCTTCGGATTCCCATTCTCCGTATGTCATGGCAAGGATCACCGATACAGCTCCACCCTCATGAGCAATAAGTTTTCCGTGGCTGTCAAATGATCCCTTGCTTCCAACATTCCAGGAAAAAGAAAAGGGATATCCGGAAAGACACTCCGCAAAATTTAAATCGCCGGAAACCTCCTCTATAGAAGGATTTCCATTGAGCATTACGTCCATTATCTTTGGCAGACACTCATCATGCATAGCCTCACATTCTTCATCTGTGTACTGCCTGTTTTTCACATCCAGAAACAGGGTTTCCGTTCCGACGCCCTCTATATCCGCTTCCAGATAAACTGACTGTTTGCTCCCATCATAATCATCTCTGTAAACAACCCCGTTTTCGTCCGTAACACCTTCGCTTCCCGAAGAAAGATAGCAAAGAAGTGTGACCGCTGCGATGCACAGACTTGTTTTGACTTCCTTTTTCTTTAAAAAACCTTTTATATCCTTAAACATCGATCCTCACTATCTTAGAACCAAGAAATACCGCAAACGCGTATACCGCAAGACATGCACTCATGATGAGAACCCCTTTGGGGTTATGATAAAGAACTTCGAAATAGCCTTTTGAAGTGATATCGATGTAGCCGATTATGAAAAAAGGGATCGCCTCCATAATGGAAAGCTCCAGCTTCTTTTGAGATATAAGTACCCTGATCTCCTTTTCAACCTCCAGTTTCTCCTTTACCGTACCGGCGGTTTCATCAAAGACTTTCCGTATATTCCCCCCGTTTCTTTTTGCGGTCTCAAACACCCTTGCAAAAACAATGATGTCCTCAACTTTGCTCCTTTCGCCAAGATCGTAAAGCAGGCTTTCAAGAGTCATGTTAAGACTCAGGCCCTTCTTTATGTTTCTAAGTTCCGGCGCCATAAGGCTCTTTTCTCCGTAAAAAGAAACTATATCCTTTACAGCCTCGGCAAAGGCGTTTTCCGCTGCATACCCTGCTGCCACATTTGCGGAAACACTTGTCAGAACCTCGGCGAATTCCTCCGACAGTTTCACTTTAGTCTCCCTTATCCTTTTCTTTCTGTGCAGCTTTAAGTAGAACGGAACACTTATCAATGAAATCATGAAAAATAAAAATGATCTGTAGAACAGATATGCCACTAAGGCAAGAATCAGTAGATAGAAAGAAATAACCCCCATTATTTCCCAAACTCCATATCTGTATTCATCATACCTTCTCATTTTTCCGAATGAACCTTTTGCCACTTATCGGTGTTTTTCAAGCTTTCAAGCCTTACAAGCCCGCCGTCTTCAAAATAATAAAGAGGCTTCAGCTTTATCTCACCGTTTTCCATTCCCATCACCTCGCTTATCTGTGTAACTCTTCTCGATCGATCCCTGAGTCTTGAAAGATGGACCATAATGTCGATCCCCGATGCTATCTGGGCCCTTACTGCCTTTAACGGAAGATCCATTCCCATAAGCACCATTGTTTCAAGCCTGCTTAGCATATCCTCCGGACTGTTGGCGTGTCCCGTTGAGAGTGAGCCGTCATGTCCCGTATTCATAGCCTGAAGCATATCAAGAGCCTCGGCGCCTCTGACCTCTCCCACGATTATCCTTTCCGGACGCATTCGAAGGGAGGTCTTTATAAGATCCCTTATGGTTATCTCCCGGCAGCCTTCGGAATTAAGGTTTCTCGTTTCCAGCCTCACAAGATTTCTTGCGTTTAGGAGCTTAAGTTCGGCACTGTCTTCGATGGTTATGATCCTTTCATCCTCCGGGATATAGGCAGAAAGAGCATTTAAAAAAGTAGTCTTTCCGGAACCGGTTCCGCCGGAGATGAAGATGTTGTATTTTGCTTCCACCAGCTTTTTTAAAAAGTTCGCCGCTTCACGGGTTATGGATCCGAGACTTATGAGCTTCTCCATGGTTATGGGTTCCTTGGGAAACCTTCGTATGGTCACTATGGGACCGTTTAACGCTACCGGTGCCAGGACTATATTGACTCTCTCCCCCGAAGAAAGCCTTGCATCCGCAATGGGATTGGCTTCGTTTACCGTCCTGTTGCATCCTGCTACGATCTGCTGGATTACATCCTCAAGCTTCTGCTTCGACTCAAAGCTTTTACCCGTTTCCATGACCCGGCCGTCACGTTCGATAAAGATCCGGTCGCAGCCGTTTATCATGATCTCGGTTATGCTTTCGTCGTCTATGAACTCCTGAAGGATATCCATCTTCTTAAGTGCGTAAAAAACTTCTTCTCTCAGCCTTAACATCTCATCGGTGGAGAGCTTCTTTCTTTCGTTGTGCGAAAGCAAAGCATCGTCGATCCTTGAATAGATCTCTTCCTCCGAAAGTTCCTCCGTAAAGTCCATTCTCGAAAGAGCTTCTTTTTCAATAAGACTTTTTAAGTTTTTTACATCAGCCGGCATTCTCACCCTCCTCCCGCATCAGTTCCTCATGCAGGACCTGTTCCTTAATGAACCGGGTAAGTTCCGTATACGGAAGCAGTTCAAAATCTCCCGGGATCTCCCTGAAAGTCGGGATTTCCGTCATCCGGGTCTTTTCCAGAACATCCGAGTAACAGTACTCCTTAAGCAGGGCTTCGTACTGTATCAGTTTCGCTCTGGAAACCCTGTTTCTGTCAGTCAATGTATAGACTGTCCTGCACATCCTTAAGATATCGAGAAGTCCGTTTACATTCTCCGAAAGATCCAGCACCAGATACTCATAATCCGTGTATTCTTCAAGAGTATTCAAAAAGCCCGTCCACTGTTCTCCCGTTATATCTTCAAAATTCCTGAAGGAATGAACCGGAGGAACAAAATCCAGATTTCCGATACTCTCCACCATACTCTCGAGACGATACGAAAAATTGCTTTCCCCCAGTCTCCAGAAATATACCAGATCCATCAGATCCGTAACGTAATTTTTGTTCATAAGGGAATCGAAGCCGGAAAAGCATTCAAAATTGATGTAAAGCGCCTTTCCTTTTTTCGCAAGTATCTGCCCCAGCGCAATTGAAAAAGTCGTCTGGAATGCCCGCTTGATGGGTGAGTAAACGCCTATCACATTGATGGGTCGCCCGCATTTTCTTTTTACGGTCTGCTTGTCACGTTCCGAGCAAAACTGCATCACAGCCTTCAGTATCTTGTCCCCCGACTGATATTTGTAGATCTCGTCAGGCTGCATCGGCACCGTTGCTTCCCTGGTAAGTATGAGTATGTGTTCCGCGTTCAGCTTGCCCTTGATAAGGGCGCGGCTTACGGATGAAACAAGAAGGATGTTTATCCTGTCCCGAAGCATGAATCTTTCAACTGCTTCAATCTCCGTAAAAAGAATGACCTCGTAGGATGAAGCTTCACGCTCATGAATGTATTCGTAGATTTTTTGTGCGTAGAATCTGTCTTCGTCACAGATAGCAATGATTTGTTTTTTCACCTTAACCCCCAGCCATGATAATCAATAAATGTGTGAATGAGAAATGCCGCCAGAATCGGAAGCGAAAGGTGAAGCGAGTAAGATCTTCTTTCTGAAATGTCTGTAAGATAGGGTGAGACTGTACCCGAAACGACAACCCCCGTAAGATACTCCTTTAAGTACCTCAGTCGCTCAAGAAATTTTCCTCCTGCCAGCAGCTTTACAACGCCCATCAATAGCGCCGTGACAAATACCGTCAGGAAAAACAACACCGGATCCTTAAATCCCAGTGCGCTCACCGCTGTTAACTTTATATCCCCCGCCCCAAGTGCACCGATGGAAAAAAACGGAAACAGTAATATGACCATCAGCACTATGCAGCCGATCCCGCTTATTATCCCCTCAATAACAACGGTCCGGTCCGGTATCATACCGGCGAAGGAAGCCTCCACTTTTGTGATTTTGATGATAAGAAGTACCATCAGAAGGATATTGGGAATTTTCCCTGATCTGATATCCCAAAGAACGATAAGACTTATGACCCCTGCGATCAGAAAATCCAATGTCAAGTCCATTTATTCACCACCCGTCATTCTGCTCATGAGATGTGGTGATTACGACTATATTTTGTTTTCAAAGTTTTGTAAAGTGCAATTTCGGAAATTACTTATTTTTGTGATTTTTTCACAATCGAAAATCCGGATTTTCTTTCAAGCCTTCCTCAAAGCCCTGTTTTTACTGAATTTCTTATTGTCAAAAATCAGATTTTTATTTTCCTTTTCTTCTTATGTATATGCTGCGAAACCCGTTTTCCGAAACCAAATAAAAAATCCTTCGGAAAAGCTCCGAAGGATCTTTATTCCTTGACATTCGGTGAATGTCGTTTACGCGAGATATCCGCGATTGTCACCGCTGTTGACAAAGTTGTCATTTGTCAGATGGCGGTTATAGGTAAGACCTGAGTAAACGGTTTCCGCATTCTGCATCACCGCTTCCGAACGGTCTCTTTTTGCAGCCTCACTGTAGCCCGCGGACAGGCTCTTCATCATTTTGAGCACATGCTCTGCTGCCGCTGCATCGTAATCAAGATAGGCTTTTGTGAGGGTCTCTCTGTAAAAGATATATAGCTTTAAAAAGTTTCTGCCAAGCTCAAGATCCGGATTGACAGAAGCCATAAGCTCACTGATTACATCCTTCGCCCGGTTTATCTGAAGGCGAAAGTCCTGCCGGTCCCCTTTTTCAAGGGATTCAAGGGCATCCGACAGATACTGAACACCCATGTCGTATAAAATGGTGATCATCTCCGTACGGTTTGCTTTTGTGATCCTTAAGGTAAAGGTCTGGATCTGTTCTCTGGTCATTTACTCCATCCTCATCACTGTAAGAGCTGAAGTACCTGGGAAGGCCTTTCGTTTGCCTGTGCAAGCATTGATGTTCCGGCCTGTACAAGTACGGTGTTCTTTGAGTATTCGGTCATTTCCTCGGACATGTCGGTATCCATTATTCTGGAGAATGCTGCCGTCATGTTTTCTTCGGAAATATCAAGGGTCTTGATGGTATATTCAAGACGGTTTGAATATGCTCCGAGGGTACTTCTTGCAGAGTTAACGTAGTTAAGTGCCTGCTTGCATCTGTCCATGAATTCCTTGGCGGTATCTTCGGTCAGAACGTCGCCGCCCTTAAGTCCCATGGCGCGTAAGCTGATGGTGGGAATGCGTACATCAAGGATCTGTCCTTCATTTGTTCCGATCTGAACACCCATGGCACCGATGCCCGTGATATCAAGCTTTACCGCTTTGCTGCCGTCCATATCTCCGGTAAGCTGAAGCTCGATCTCAAAATCATGTTCGTTGGTGATGAAAACGCTGTCACCCTTTACTTCGACGGGAGTTTTGATATCTGCCGGAAATCCGTTTCCAAGTGTAATGGAAAAAGAAGCAGGATCGATCTTTCCGTCGGTGATGGTTGCGGTTATGCTGTCAATGGTGTATTCGCCGCTCTTAACGGTATTTCCGTAGGTAACGACCTTTGTGTTTAAGTCATCGGTATATCCCTTAAGATCAAAGCTTCCATCAAGAAGCACTTCGCCGTTGTACATTGTTGTTTTTGCAACACGCTCAACTTCCGACATAAGCTGCTGGATCTCATCGTTGATGTTCTCTCTGTCGGCATCCGTAAGGGTACCGTTCGAAGCCTTTACGGAAAGCTCGCTCATTCTCTGAACCATTTCGGAAATCTCCGAAAGAGCTCCCTCTGCGATATCGATGGCTGAAACTCCGTCGTTTGCATTCTGATTGGCGGTATCGAGACTTCTGATCTGAGCATTCATTCTCTTTGCCATTGCAAGACCCGACGCGTTGTCCTTTGCGTGATTGATCTTGTAACCGGAAGATAACCTCTCAAGAGATGTGGTAAGACTGTTGTCGTTCTTGGACAGTGATCTGTGTGCTACCATTGCTGAAACATTGTAATTAATCTTCATTCGTATCTCCTATGCTCTTTAAAAATCTCTTTGCCGTTTTATAAAGCTCCTCAGAAGAAACCCTTTTTGAATTGTCCTTCACCGAAAGCTTTGAAAAAGCAAAATCTCTGTCAGTATCCCTTGTATGGATGACAGAAATACCGTCACCCATTATATCGGCAACTTTCTGTAATTTCGTAACCGATTCTTCGTAATTACATGCGATATATCCGGAAGTTTTTCCGTCGTCTATGGTAAATCTTGCACTTACCCGGCCAAGCATCTCTGTATCTATGGAAACCGCTACGGAAGGTTCTTCTTTTTCGTTGTGAACGATCTTAAGCATCACGTCCGTCATCTCGCCGTCGATCTCCATGGGAACGTTGTAGGTTTCCTCCCTTGAAAGATCCGCTGCCAGCGAAAGCTGCTTGTGGGTAAGGGTAAGCTCCTTAACGTCAATGTAGGAATCCGATGCCATTGCTCTCTCGAAAACCGCTTCCTTTGAGTTATCGGCCATCTTCATATAATCCTCGTGGGCTTTTTCTTCTTCATCGAAATCATCTGAAAGCTCGTCGATCTCGTCTCTGAAGTCCTTGCCCCTGATCTCATCGACTTTCTTAAATGCCCTGCCCCTCTGACGGATCAGAAGCTCCATTCCGGTGAGATTGCTGATGGTAACCGGTTCGTTGTTTGAAAGAAGCTCGATTATGGAAGCGTCCGAAGCTTCAAGTCCCGTACGGAATTCCCGGTTGAACATCTCCCTTTCGTATTCCTGCTCAAGAACTTCATCGGCGGGTTCGTTCACTACCGAATCGTAAGCTCTGTAAAGGGATGTATCGTCGGAAATGTTCGTGATCTTCATGGTATCGGGAGAAAGCTTATCCTCAAGTTCAGTAACAAGAAAACCGAAGGATTCGTCTATCTTTATATCGCTTCCGATGTGCTTTGCGGTCTTTATCTCCTCTTTCAGATTTCCGAAGGTGAGGTCACGGCCGGTCTTTATAAGTCCGCCGATGGCCGCATATCCGGTCTTTTCAAGCTGGTGAAGAAGGCGGTACACTTCGATGTACTGTTCTCTTTCCTGCTGCGTGATCTGATCGCTTCTTTCAAGCTTGTAAAGGAATTTGGAGTACTTCTCCATCTTCTCTTCGTTTGTGCTTTCTTTTTCGCTTAAGTAGTCTGTAAGCTCCTCAACGCTCATCCTTACGGGAGAAGTTCCCTTTCTGATGAGATCGAGAGTATCCTTGGGTGTGAGGGCTTTTATCACGTGATTTAATTTGATATCAAGCTCTCTTACCTGAGCAATGCTCTTTTCGTCGATGGGCATTGAATTGTAACCGAGGATCCTTACAGCTCGACGGTTTGAATCCGTCACTTCAAGTCCTTCTTCGGTCAGGATGTCATCAACATTGCCGAAGGCCTTTTTGATGGAATCCCCAAGGTCGGGACGGACTTCCGTGGAAACCTGCTCGTATTTCTCCATCGCGGTATCGAAGGTTTCTCTGATCTTTGAACCCTCTTCCCTGATGGTAAGAAGATCCGCATCGGGGATCGTGGTCATCATCCTTCCGATGACTGCTGCCGGCAGGGTCTTTATCTCTTCGATGGTCTCCTTAACTTCCGAAACCGCCTTTGCTTCCTTATATTCAGCCGTATTTTCGATCTTTCTTAAAGCCTCGACATAAGCCTCAAGATCCTTCGTATCGATGGAGAATCCGCTCTTTATCAGCAAAAGATTCGCCTCCGTGGTCATCTTAAGCCTTACTTCTTCAAAAACTCTGGCAGCGTGAACTTCCGCGTCGGACATCTTTAAGATATCGTCAGTGATCCTGACCGCTTCTTCGTAGATGCTCTCCGTCCTTGTAAGGTCCGCGTCCTTGGGATTCTTTCCTTCAACAAGGGCGATCCCGATGGCCTTTTTAAGCTGCTCGGGACTTACCGGAAGAACAACACTTTCCGCCCTTTTGTAGTTCTCTATATTCTCTTCATTCACCATGAAAGAATTCTTTACAAGCCATACACCGGCTTCAATGCTTTCTTCATCGGGCTCCATACCGGTCTCCGACTTTAAAAGCTCCGTAACCTGAGCTTTAAGCTCCGCTTCATCAACGGGAACAGCCTTCTTTGCAAGATATCCCGGAGCTTCGATGGAAAAATACGATCCGCTTGCGCCGGTCCTGTCGCCGCCGTCCGAAAACTTTGCAAGATAAAGATTGTCTATGGTGGGCTCATTTCCCGTAGAAACAAGGGACCTGACCATTCCTTCGGTCATTTCCGTAAGCTCCGCCGCTTTTTCTTCTGCCTGCTTTACTTCCCTTTTAAGCTCCTTCGGAAGATCGTCCGTAAATCCGTCGATCACCGTTCCGCCCTTAACAAGCTCCATCTTTATGCGATCCATGATATTGACCGCATCCTCGGGCTTAACATCCTTTAATTCTCCGTCCTTTAAGTAAGAAGAATAGCTTTCTTCCGACATTGTATGTGAAAGAACAACAAGCTTGTCCGTATTATATTTAAGACTGTTTGCATCAGTAGCCGCAGCGATCTTATCAAAGGCCTTTCCGCCCGCTTCGTATTCCGTTGTTTCAACCTGGGAAGGAGTGATCTGATAACCCGAATAAGCCGCAGCATGTTCTGCGACTTTAGTCTGATTTGATACGCTTTCTTTTGCGTGGGAAAACTCGGTGTGAGTCATGTTGTCGAAGGTTATCTTCATAATGTATCCTTTCCTTCGGCGTCCATGCGAAATCCCGATTTCATAAAAAGAAAAAGGCAAGCACTTCCTTGTGCTCACCTTTTATTTCGGATGATCTTTTGTTTTTCTTTAGACTAAAATTCGATGATCAGTGCGGTATATGGCGGAAGGTCCATGGAAATGGCGTATTCCTTGTAATCGCAGTCATATTTCTCAGCAACAAACTCCGTGGGGAACTCGTTTCCGTTTCCGCCGAAACGAACCTCGTCGCTGTTTAAGATCACCTTGTACTTGCCCTTGTGAGGAACGCCAACCTTGTAATCCTCCCATTTCATGGGTGTCATGTTGTGGATGAACAACAGGCATTTCGGATGATCCTCGGTACGACGGATGAAGGCGTAGGTGCTTCGATCCTTGTCATCGGCCTTGATCCACTCAAAGCCCTTCCAGGAATTGTCGTCACGATAGAGGCAGGGGTACTTGCGATATATCTTCAAAAGCTCGCCCACATATTCCTTCATTCCCGCATTTAAGGGATCCTCCAGAAGGAACCAGTCAAGCTCTCTTTCCTCGCTCCACTCACGCTCCTGGGCAAAATCCTGTCCCATAAAAAGAAGCTTCTTTCCGGCGTGACCGAACATGAAGGTGTAGCCCACGCGAAGATTTGCGTACTTGTCAACCCTATAGCCCGGCATCTTTTCAACCATGGAGCACTTAAGATGTACAACCTCGTCATGGGAAAGAGGAAGGATATAATTCTCGTACTCGTTATAGCTCATGGCGAAGGTCATGGCATAATGATTCTCTTTTCTGAAATAGGGATCCAGCTTCATGTATTCGCAGAAATCATGCATCCATCCCATATTCCATTTAAAGGAAAATCCGAGACCGTCCTCGTTTACATTGCCCGTAACCTTGGGCCATGCGGTGGATTCCTCCGCTATGGTCATGAATCCCGGATACTCTTTGTGGATTATACTGTTAAGATGCTTAAAGAACTCGATGGCCTCCAGATTCTTGTTGCCGCCGTACTTGTTGGCTACCCATTCTCCGTCCTTCTTACCGTAATCAAGATAGAGCATGGAAGCAACCGCATCAACTCTGATACCGTCTATATGGAACTCTCTTAACCAGTAAAATACATTTGCTATAAGGAAATTCTTTATCTCGGTGCGTCCGTAGTTAAAGATCTTTGTTCCCCACTCGGGATGTTCCCCAAGCCTGGGATCCGGATGCTCAAAAACCGCACCGCCGTCGTAATTGGCTAAACCGAATTCATCCTTTGCAAAATGGGCGGGAACCCAGTCAAGGATGACACCGATATTGTTCTTATGGAGCTTGTTCACAAGGTACATGAAATCCTTGGGTGAACCGTATCTTGAAGTGGGTGCGTAATAACCCGTTACCTGATATCCCCAGGAACCGTCAAAGGGATGTTCGGCGATGCCCATGAGCTCCACATGGGTGTATTTCATCTTCTTTAAATAATCAACTATCCTGTCGGCGAACTCTTTATAGGAATAATATCCTCCGTCCTCTCCCCCGGGATGCTTCATAAAGGAACCGATCTGGCACTCATAGATGGCAAGGGGCTCCTTGAACATGTCCTTCTCCTCACGTTCCGTAAGCCACTTTTCATCTTCCCAGTCAAATCCCGTAAGATCCGTGATCCTTGAAGCGGTGCCGGGACGTTTCTCCGCATAGTTTGCGAAGGGATCCGCTTTGTAAAGGGTACGTCCGTCAGCGGTCTTTATAAAGAACTTGTATAAAGAATTCTCCTCGACTCCTTCGTAAAAGCCTGCCCAGATACCGCCGGGACCAAGCTTTCTTAAGGGCTTGTCCCACTCTCTCCAGCCGTTAAAATCACCGACCACGTATACTTCCGCCGCATTGGGAGCATAGGTTGCAAAGTAGCAGCCTTTCTTACCCTCTATCTCGCAAAGATGGGCTCCCATCTTTTTGTAGATCTCGTAATGAGTTCCCTGGGCAAACAGATACTGATCGTCCTGTGTTATTTCAATCGTGTGCAATGAGGTATCCCCCCTTAGTTTTATTTTTCAATAAAATCTTTCTCACCCAACACTATCATATCATTCTTATCGTACCGCTTTCCCGAGATAAGGTCAAAGAAATGTTTTGCCTTAAATCTTGTTGCGTTCTTTATTGCTTCGTCAACGATCTCCTTTACTTCCTTCAAAAGAACACTGTGGGAATTGGTCTGTCTTTCATCGATCCGTCTGTGAAGGGCCAGGGTACCCATCTCGTCGATGGAAAATTCCTTATTATAGGCATACTCTCTTGCAAGCCTTACAAGCTCTGCGTTGTCAAGAGCATCGATATCTATACTTACATTGAAATACTCAAGAAGATCCGCATGATCCATTATGAACTTATGCTTAAGTCTGTGAGATACCGTAAGAATAACAAGAATGTTCTTCTCCGGGTCGCTCATCATGCGCTTCATGTTTTCAAGGGTTGCATCACGAAGTTCGTCGGCATCCTGGATAAGGATGGAGCTGTCGTATCTCTCGCTGAAGATCACATCAACGTCCCTTGCGTTAAGGACGCTTGCCTTGGCCTTTGAAAGCTGAGGTGTCAAAACTCCGCGGTCTGAAATTTCCGCAGCCAGTTCCTTACCGAGTTCAACGGCACTGTCCTGATCAACGCTTCCGATTATGACATTTCCCCTGTTTGCAGCTTCGGAAATATTTTCAAGGGCTTCCCTTATCTGCTCTCTTGCAACCTCTGTCTGAACAAAGGATTCGAATCTGTGCCACTGTGCATCCGTAAACCCTTCATGATCGGGAAGGGATGTGGGAGTAAGGTCCGTTTCGTTCTCATCTGCGGAACTTTCGGTGGATTCGGGTTCTTCTTCCTCCTCGGCTTCTTCGGAAGAGTCCGTTTCTTCGGAAGTTTCTTCTGTTTCCTCGGAAGTCTCTTCCTCTTTTGAAGGCTTTGCAGGCTCTGTCTCCTCAGTCTCCGCATCTTCCTTGGAAGCTGCGGCGGCTTTCTCCTGCTCCTCCTCTTCGAGGATCTTGTTTAAGCTCTCCATTGCAGCCGCTTCCGCAAGATCTCTCTCCTCGCCTGCTGCCGCAAAGGCCATGAGATAATCCATTCCGGCATCACCGCTCTCGGCGGGTTTCGAAGTTTCGGAAGATTCTTTTGTTTCAGCAGATTCCTCTTCGGGTTCTTCAGATTCTTCGCTTTCCGAAGGCTCCTCGGGTTCAGCAGTTTCCTCCGATCCCTCAATGAAAGGAGTGCGGTCAAAACTCAACTCTTCGGGAGTGGGCTCTTCTTCGGTTTCCTCGGAAGGCTCCTCTGTAACTTCTTCCGTTTCTTCATCTTCATCTATTATATATACTTCTTCTTCCGGCTCCTCTTTGAAAAGAGCGGACATGGTATCGCGTTCGTTCTCGATCTTCTCCTCGATCTGCTCAAGAAGACCGTCCTTGCTGGTTTCGTCAAAGTCCTTAAGAATGCTGTCGTAGCTCTTCTCGATCTGACTTCTGATACCGTCGGACCATTTCTTTTCCTTCTCCTGAACGGACTTCTCGTATTCAAGCAAAGCTTCCGTCAGGCTTATCTGACCCGTGATCTGCTTGGTGACTCTCTTTTCCTCCGGAACAACAAGGCTTATCTGGCCGTCGCCCTCAAGTGTCAGAACATCGTCAAAGTTATGCTCGAAGCTTACATGACCTTCTTCGTCGGTATAGTCCTCCGTTACCTCGGAACCGCCAAGTGCCTTCTCGATCTCGTCCTTTGAGTAAACCCTTGTTTTTCCGAGAGACAGGCTTGCGCTCTCGTCAAACATGGAGATCTGCTCATCCGCAGCTTCGTTGTCGGCAGGAGCTTCTTCGGGTTCTTCTTTTGCTGCTTCCTCGTATACCGTATCGGCGGTATATTCTACAACGTCTTTATCCACAACATGCTCGGTAATCGTGGGTATAACCTTTGTATCGGTATCCTCCTCAATCGGTGGAATGACTTTGGTCTCGGATCCCGCTTCCTCGGCTTCGGACTCCCCAAGCATTTCCGGCATGATCTCGTGAATTACCTTCGTATCGTTTTCTTCTTCCACGGGAGGAATTACCTTTGTATCCGTATCCTCGGGAATATCGGGGATAACCTTTGTGTCACTGTCGGTTTCGGCGGATTCGGGAACCTTTCCTACTATAAATACCTTCTCGTCCGTTTCCTCGGGCTCAACCATTTCCTGAGTGATCTCCTTTGTGGGGATCATGGTGGGTTCCGTTCTCGTTTCATCGGAAGGAAGGACTTCCTTAATACCCTCTGCAAGGATATTGGTCAGATCCCTTGTATTAAAAGGATTCTCGGGATTCATCTCGGGAACGCTGATCTCGTCGTAAGGAGTCGTAAGACGCTCGTAAAGCAGAGCCTGATCGTGAGGAAGCTCCTTTACATGAAGGCTCTTAAGCTCCAGTGCCTTTATAACGTACTTGCCCTCTCCGAAAAACAACACGATCTGATCGCACTCGTCGATACAGGAAGAAGCAAGGCCCATTCTGTGGTACAAAAATGCAAGCTCGTACATCCATTTCGACTTGCACTCTCTCTTCTGGAATTCCTCCAGAATGCTGATCCTTTCGGCCAGGCTTGCTTCCTGGGCTTCAAGGAGCTTGTAGTGAAGGATGTATTTGCCGGTATCATTGCCGCAGACCTGCAAATATTCCTTATAATATTCAACGGCATTTACAACGTCGTTTATTTTTATGGATAATTCGCAAAGGGAATAGATGATGAGCTTTCCCCTGGGGTTTCTGTCGTATGCAAGAAGAAGAACATCTCTCGCATCCTCATAGCGTTTGCAGATCTTGTAAAGATCGCTGACGGTACAGAGCATGTTACCGCTTTTGACATTGCGCCAGTCAACGGTATCTGCGATCTCAGCAGCCTCGGTATATCTGTCTTCCGCTATTAAATTTCTGATCTCGTCCGCACGAAGATTATATTCGTATTTGTCCACAGTTTTTCACCTTTATAGAAAAATGGTCACAAAGAGCCTATCCTAAAAAAGTGTATCACACCATATAGACAATGTCAAAAGAAGAAGACACTATATTTTGTGTTTTTATAATAAGGAAGAGATTGCTTCGGGAGAAGTTCCCGCAGAAAAAAGAAAAGGTCGCAGGCCTGCACGAAGCGAAGTCTACGACCGATGCGCCTCCAGGGACTCGAACCCTGGACACCCTGATTAAGAGTCAGGTGCTCTACCAACTGAGCTAGAAGCGCGTTTTTGCAATGCGTTTTTCAACGCAAAGAGAAATATATCACAGTATTTTTTATTTTGCAACAGGAAATTTTAATTTTTTTTATTTTTTGTTTCTTTTCTTTTAAAATACGATAGAATATAAGGGTATAATACCATCTTTCAAGGAGGATTTTATGAGGAAGAAGATTTTGACCTGGCTTGCCCTTGCGGCTATGCTGGTGCAGTCTGTGGCTCCGGTTGTTCCGGCTTACGCAGAGACTGCGACTTATGCTGACGTTTCAGCAAACGATATCGTAACAGATGATGTTCCCGATATCAGTACCAATGACATTAGCGCTAATGATATCAGCGCCAACGAGAATGATATTTCAGGGGAAGATATCAAAGAAACCATTACCGACAAGGAAGATGAGGTTTCTCCGTCCGAAGATACTGCGGACATTTCCGATAACGACGAAGAAACCGACGATGCCGATGCTGAAGACGATTCTGTTGTTTCAGACGACATCTCCTCAAACGATGCGATCGAAGAGAGCGAAGAAGACCTTGACGGTGAAGAAGAACTCTCCGATGCCATCCGCAATAGTTATCCTTATGATCCGGTAACCAATATTTATTTGTACGATCGCTACGATACGGTACACAATTATGGCGATGGTGTAACAATTAGCTCGTATGTCGGAGAAACTCGTGAATTTTTATGTAAGGTAGTTCCGGAAACAGCCTATAACAGAGAATATACGATCACAAGCTCCGATTCCAAGGTTGTATCTGTCGATAAATACGGTACTGTTAAAGCCTTAAAGAACGGTAAAGCAACGATCACGATCACAACCGTAGGCTTAACTTCCGGTCAAACGCAAAAGTCAAAGAGCTACTATTTTGAAGTAGATCCCAAAAACGCACCCAAAAAGTTTAAGACTGCAAAGCTTACCGTGCAGAAGACCACTGCCGAATGGGCAGATATTAAATCAAGTGACGGTGCCGCTTATCTTCCCATAAGTGCGGAATTTGACAAAGCCTTTACTGGAACTGTCAATCTGACGATAAGCGATCCCGCAATCGCCGTTTGGAGCGATTCAAAAAAGGGAACTACAGTTGTATCATGTGCAGATGGTAAAATTTCAGGCAATATTAAATTTATTCAACCCGGTGTTGTAACAGTTACTGCGACCACCGACAACGCATATAAAGCCGAAGTAAAATATGAGGCCAAACAGCTCACAAGCACCATCACGGTTAACGGATACTATTATACAGGTTCCAATCAATACTACATAAAGAATGGCCGTCCCATTACAGGACTTGTAGCTATTGCTCCGTCAACATTAAAATATGTTTCTTCCGGAAACGCTGCATTAAAGGCCAAGGATGCTTATGTATATTATGCCGATCCCCAAACAGGCAGATTTTCATCCGGTGTATATACCATTGGAAAAAAACAATACTTATTTGATACACATCTGCAAAAAGGCACATCCGATAAGTATACTTGTTCTTATAATTCCAAAAAGTATTGCGTGAACAAGAAAGGTGAAATTCAGACAGGCTGGGTAAAGATCGGCGACAAGGAATACTACTTTGATCCCGCTACAGGATGCAGAGCAGAAGAAGGCTCCTGGGTTCCCCGCGGAAAGGGCATAACCTATATTATCAATGATGATGCATCTTTCGGAATATCCAAAGGTACGTACCCGCTCGGCGATTATTATTATTTCTTCGGGGCAGACGGACTTGTTTGCAAAGGTCTTTTCTACATTAACAACGAAAATAATGTAGTAAAAGTATCCAAAGCATCAAAAGGTGTATACTCTGATCCGGTGACAGGTATTTTGTCTGATAGCTACAAGATAACAGCAAACGGTAAGTATTATTACACAGATCTCTATGGTTATATCATCCTCGGTTGTTATTATAAAGGCGGAGACGGCAATTATCATATATCCGACAAAAACGGTGCGGCAATCACAAACAAATTTGCTGCTTATAAAGGCGATACCTACTACGCCGATGAGACCGGATGTCTTTTAACCGACTGCACCAAGGTCATCAACGGAAAGACATATACTTTTGATTCAAACGGAAAACGTAAAGATATCAAAAGTGAATATGAAAAAATGGATTCAACATATCTTTACCACGTTGATGATTTAAATTATAACGTTTTTGTTAAAAATGCCGATAAGAAAAAAGCTGATAAAGGATTGCAATTCTTCTATTATGAGGATTCAGATTATCATCGTATTGAAAACGGCTGGATAAGGTATAAAGGCGAAGATACATATTACACAAGCAATAACGGTGTACCCGTAACCGGATTGCAGAAAATAGGCGGAAAAACCTGCTACTTTGATCCCGCTACAGCAGTGCTTCATAAAGAATCAGGTGTTATCACTTACAATAAGAAAAAATATTATTGTAGATCCGATGGCTCAATAGAGCTCGGAACCGATGTCTCACCTTTAGATAAAAAAGGATTCTATCTCACCGGGGGCAAGTATTATCTTGTAAAGAATGAATCCGGCGAACTTGCAACCGGAATCACTACTTTCAACGGCAAAAAGTACCTTTTAAAAGATGACTGTACCCTTGCTTACAGTTCATATACCGTCGAATATAAGGGTAAATATTACCTTATAAATAACGATGGCAGCAATGCCGCAAGCTGGTACATCATTACCGATGAAAGCGAACAGGTCTTCTATACGAGAGGCAGCAATCTTTATGCATTGAACAAAGACGGCAGTACCAAATCGGGATTCTTTACAAAGGGAAAGAAGACCTACTATGCTGCCTATAATGGTTCAGTATATAAGGGCGGATTGTGGCTTATAAACGATAAGCTCTATAATCTCAATACTGAAAATAAGGCCGATCCATATTTGATCACAGGCTGGCAAAAGATGAACGATCCCAATATAGTAAACTTAAAAAAATACACGGGAGATTATTATTTTTACTTTGATCCAAAGACCAAAGCAGCCGCTACAGGTAAGGTCAAAACAAATCCTCTGACTCTGGATCAATACGGATATAATATCGTCCTTAATGACGACGGATCTTTTAAACTCGGAAAAACAAAGGAAAATGTATTTTTCAACATCAGTGATACGACCAAGCCTCTCGGCGCCCTTTGCATACGTACCCAGATCAACATAAACGGAAAGATCTACTGCACAAAGGGTAATGGTACCATAACGGACAGTACCGATTCCCAGAAAACAGTAGTTGTAGGCGATGACAGTTTTGACAGCTATGTCACGAACGACGGAACCATTGCCGTTGGCCGTACAAAAGTAAAACGTGAAGGTAAGCCCGATGCATATTACTATTTCACTAAAGACGGACAGATCGAAAGCAATGTATTCCGTAAGTCCTCAGGCAAATGGTATTTCTACGGTGAAAACGGCCAGATGGCTTATGATCCGGCTGTTATAAACATACGTACAAATAGCAGCGTGATCGCAGTGTTCAACAAAGACGGAAGTTTAAAGAACTTTGTTACCTATGTTAACGGTAAAGCTCAGATCTTAAAGAATACAGCTGTGGGCATTAGTGCTGATATGCTGGTGACCGGCAATGCATACGTTCTTGATGATAAAGGACAGATCAGAACCGGATATATCAAATATGATTATCTCAATACCCTCAGTGATGGTTTAGCTTCTATCGTAAACGATGACGGAAGCCTCACACTGAATGATAAAAACACCATCACAAAGATCAAGGATAAGTACTATCTTTCAAAGAACAGTGCTGTCCTTACAGATACCAAAACCGCATACAGAGTAGACGACTATTCTTCCCTCCCTGCTGCAGACAGAAAGTATTTTGATGATCTTTCAAAAGTTCTGGACGAGATTAGGGTTTATGTTAATGCAGACGGAACCCTTTCCGCTCACGAACTTAATATTGACAAACGACCGATACATACCAACAAATACGGTGTTAAGATGGTAAGTTATTCCAATTTTGAGAAATACAACGGTAAATGGTATATTACGGATAACAGCAAAGGCAAGGCCGGATCTGTCACGAAGACTTATACTAACTGCAGTACAGAAACAGGAGGCTACGAAGATGTGATCGTTTCCTGGGACGAGAACGGAAAGCTGTTACCCATTAAAAACGCATTCAGCGGAAAGCCTATTAACGGTGTATATGAAATATACGATGGTTTCATATATAACTTCAAATCCGGACTTCCCGAAGGTGGAAAATCCGCAGCGGTTTACAGATACGGCATAAAAGGAACCTTGGACTTTGATAAAGATACCGGAAGGGCTTACTATCACATATCGGATAAGTAAATATTCTTTGGTTCACTGTTTTGTTTTTCATACCCTGTCGGAAGTTGAATTTTAGCTTCCGATAGGGTATTATTTTGTCAAATGTTTAATAAACGGAGGACATAATATGGTTTCATGGAACAATCTTGATACACTTAAAAGCTTTGAAGCCCTTAAGGCAACAAAGCGCGTACCCCTTGCCAAGGTAATGAGCGGCGATGAGGGTGCACAGAGAGTTAAGAATTACTGGGTTCGCATGGCTGAAGGCTTAAGCTACAACTATGCAGCCAAGGAAGTTGATGACGAGATCTTAAAGGTTCTTTCCGACCTTGCCGAGGAAGCTCAGCTTGCAGACAAGTTTGCGGAGCTTTACAACGGAGCCGTTATCAATACAGGAGAAAAGAGACTGGTTCTTCATCAGCTTACCAGAGGACAGCTTGGCAACGATGTGGTTGCAGAGGGCGTTAACAAACGCGAATTCTATGTAGGTGAGCAGAAGAAGATCGCCGAGTTTGCAAACAAGGTTCACTCAGGCGAGATCACAAACGCAGCAGGCGAGAAGTTCACCACCGTTGTTCAGATCGGTATCGGCGGAAGCGACTTAGGTCCCAGAGCAATGTACCTCGCTTTAGAGAACTGGGCCAAGCAGACAGGCAACTTCAAGATGGAAGCAAAGTTCATCTCAAACGTAGACCCCGACGATGCAGCGGGTGTTCTTAAATCAATTGACGTAGCTCATTCACTTTTTGTTCTTGTATCCAAATCGGGAACAACCCTTGAGACACTTACAAACGAGTCCTTCGTTAAGGATGCACTTAAGAATGCAGGCTTAGACGCATCAAAGCATATGATCGCAGTAACAAGCGAGACTTCACCTCTTGCAAAGAGTGCGGATTACCTTGCCGCTTTCTTTATGGACGATTACATCGGCGGACGTTTCTCATCAACTTCGGCAGTTGGCGGAGCAGTCCTTTCCCTTGCATATGGTCCCGAGGTATTTGCTAAATTCCTTGAAGGCGCCGCAGAGGAAGATAAGCTTGCCACAAACAAAGATCTCTTAAAGAACCCTGCAATGCTTGACGCTCTTATCGGAATTTACGAAAGAAACGTACTGGGATACGACAGCACTGCCGTACTTCCCTACTCCCAGGCTTTAAGCCGTTTCCCCGCTCATCTTCAGCAGGCGGATATGGAATCAAACGGTAAGTCCGTAAACCGCTTCGGTGAGCCCGTAAGCTACAAGACCGGCCCCGTTATCTTCGGTGAGCCCGGAACCAACGGACAGCATTCCTTCTATCAGCTACTTCACCAGGGAACGGATATCATTCCTCTTCAGTTCGTAGGATTCAAGAGAAATCAGGCAGGAATGGACGTTATCATTCAGGGAAGCACCAGCCAGCAGAAGCTCTGCGCCAATGTTGCAGCTCAGATCATCGCCTTCGCCTGCGGTAAGGAAGACGAAAACAAGAACAAAAACTTCGAAGGCGGTCGTCCTTCCAGCATCATCATCGGAGAGCAGCTCACTCCCGAAGCACTGGGTGCACTTCTTTCTCACTTTGAGAACAAGATCATGTTCCAGGGCTTTGTATGGAACGTAAACAGCTTCGACCAGGAAGGCGTTCAGCTTGGTAAGGTCCTTGCAAAGAAAGTCCTTGCACATGAAACCGATGGGGCATTAAAGGTATTCAGCGACCTTCTCAATATCTAAGAATCAACTAAAAAGGGCTGCCATGTGGCAGCCCTTATTTTTATATCTCGATCATAAGTCCCACCGGACAGTGATCGGATCCCATTATCTCGTTGTAGATCTTTGCATCCTTAAGATGCTCTTTGAATCTCTCGGAAGTTAGGAAATAGTCGATACGCCAGCCTGCGTTCTTTTCACGGGCGTGGAACATGTATGACCACCAGGAATAAGCATCCTTAAGATCAGGATAGAAATATCTGAAGGTGTCGACAAATCCCGCATCAAGAAGGGTCGTCATCTTCTCCCTCTCTTCATCGGTAAAACCGGCGTTGTGGTGATTGGAAGAGGGGTTCTTAAGATCGATCTCCTTGTGAGCTACGTTCATGTCTCCGGTTACGATCACCGGTTTCTTCTTATCAAGGGAGAGGAGATACTCTCTGAAATCATCCTCCCATTTCATTCTGTAATCAAGCCTTTCAAGCTCACGCTTTGAGTTTGGGGTGTAGACCGTTACAAAGAAAAAGTCGGGAAACTCAAGAGTGATAACACGACCCTCATGATCGTGCTCGTCGATACCCATTCCGTAGGAAACACTTAAGGGCTCTTCCTTTGTAAAGACCGCTGTGCCTGAATAGCCCTTCTTCTCGGCGTAATTCCAATAAGCATAATATCCGGGCTTGTCCCATTCCACCTGACCTTCGGAGATCTTGGTTTCCTGAAGACAGAAGATATCCGCATCCTCGCTGTCAAAAAAGTCCATGAAGCCCTTGCCCATGCAGGCTCTCAAACCGTTAACATTCCATGAGATAAGTTTTTTCTCTGCCATATCTTTATCCTCGTTTTATGTAAGTTACATCAAAAGATCCGAAAGCCTTGCGAACTGCTCGAGAGTCAGGGCTTCGCCGCGAACCGTTGCAGAAAGCTCCATTTCTTCCAGTGCCTTTAAGACCTCGTCCTTTCCGATACCGCTTAAGCCCGCATTTGTAAGGCCGTTTACAAGTGTTTTTCTTCTTTGGTTAAAGGAAGCACGGATGAGCTTAAACATCAGCTCCTCATCCTTGACCTTTGTAGGATTGTCTTCGTGAAGGGTAAGCCTGATCACGGAACTGTCCACATTGGGCCTGGGCATAAAGCAGTTTGCGGAAACGGTGGTCAGAACCTCGGGAAGGGTGTAATACTGAACCGCCAGGGACAAAGCACCGTAATCCTTGGTTCCGGGACCTGCCTGCATACGATCCGCCACTTCCTTCTGGATCATGATCGTTATGCTCTTTAACGGAACATGACTTTCAAGAAGTCCCATGATTATGGGAGTTGTGATATAATAAGGCAGATTTGCCACCACCTTTATGGGGCTTCCGCCGTTATATCTTACCGCCAGTTCGTTAAGATCGAGATCAAGAACGTCTGCGTTTATGATCTCCTTGTTCTCATAATCCATGAGAGTATCCTCAAGGATGGGAATAAGGTTTTTGTCTATCTCGACACAGATTACAAAACCGGCCCGCTCGCAGAGATACTGGGTCATGGTACCGATACCGGGACCGATCTCCAGAACCACATCATCTGAGGTGATGCCCGCTCCGTCCACTATGTTTTCCAGCACATTTGCGTCTATCAAAAAGTTCTGCCCGAACTTTTTCTGAAAATTGAAACCGTATTTTTCAAGCACCCTTTTGGTGTTTGAGATATTACCAAGATCTGCCATACCCGTCACCTTCTTATGCTGATTCCGTACATTCTTTCCGCGTTCTTTTCGGTCACATCTTCAACTTCCTCTGTGGAAATGCCCTTGAGGTTTGCGATCTTTTCAACCACCAAAGGAAGAAAAAGGGATGAATTCCTCTCCCCTCTGTGAGGAGTGGGAGCAAGATAAGGACAGTCCGTCTCAAGAACGATATTCTCAAGGGGGATCTGCTCCACCGTTTCCTTAAGCTTTCGTCCGTTCTTAAATGTCACAACACCGCCGATCCCGATGAACCAGCCGTTTTTCACATATTCCTTCGCCATTTCCGGAGATCCGGAATAACAATGGATAACGCCCCTCTTTTTCGGCGCATACTCCTTCAGTATCTCGAAGGTATCCTCCGCCGCATCCCTTGAATGGATGATGACCGGAAGATCAAACCTTTCCGCCAGCTTAAGCTGATAGATAAATGCTTCCTTCTGAACCTCCCTTGAAGGCTCCTCGTAATGATAATCTAGTCCGATCTCGCCTATGGCCACAGGCTTTTTTTCTTCGATAAGCGCTTCAAGCTCCGACCGATGCTCCGGGGTAAGCTCAAGGGCATTATTCGGATGTATCCCAAGTGTCAGATGGAGAAAGTCGTATTTCTCGCAAAGCGCCAGTATCGCCGGAATCGAATCCCATTCGGCCGACGCGCAGGCAGCTCCGGAAATGCCTTTTTCCTTAAATGACGAAAGAAGCTCGTCCCTGTCCCCGTCGTAGGCTTTGTCGTCATAATGTGTATGTGTATCGAATATCATTTTATACTCCTAACCCCCATGCGGCGGTCACCGTAAGCAGTCTGTAGAAGGAGACCGCAAAAAGAAAACCATAGAGCAAAAGGGACTTTATTTCCGTTTCTTCCAAAAATTCAAATACCGTAATGATCAAAAAATAGGCGGCGATAAACAAAAATGCGGCGGTAAACACAGGTATCAAAAAAGCAAGAACAACAAGCAGCGTCGAAACCGCCATAAATACGATCTTTCGTGAGGAAAGCTTTATTCCCTTTACCGCCATGGCAAATCCCATGACAAGGAACATAAACGGCAAAAGCACCGCAAGTGCCGCGATAGCTGCATCGATCCGTCCCCAAATGTCGGATTTTGCAAACTCTGCTGCCCTTCCGAAAGCAAGTGAAAAAGCATAATCTGTTCTCACCGTGGGAATGAAGGCAACAAAAAGTATCATAAACCTTGCGAAAGCACCGGAAGTTTTCTTTTGGCAGAGAAGCATCGGGATCACAAGGCAGATGCACAAGAGAAGCACAAATACCACATCCGTTACCACATCGTAAAACAAACGGTTTTCGCCGCCGGCCTTAAGGCAGAAATAATATCCCACGCCCTGAGCGGTCTGCATATCGTGGATCGTGTAGATGCAGAACACCGACAATATTAAGCTTGATAGAATTGACAGTACCTTTTTCAAAACAGTCTCCTAAAAAATCCTGATAACAAGAAGCAGAATACCGTGTATCAGCGTTGCCCCGTAGAACAAAGCGGCAAATCTGTAAAAACCTTCGTGTTCATCACAGATCTTTGTCAAAAGCTTTATTGAAAGAACGTTGTTTAAGATCATTATCCCAAAAGCGGATCTGTCGGGGAAATGGGGAGAAAGAAGCATCGCACCGTAAGCAAGTACAGCCGTGATAAAAAGTATCATCTCCTCCGCTTCAAATTCCTTCTTTAATCCGAAATGCCAGACAGAAAACAGGAATGCAAACATAAGAAATGAAGGGAACAAAAATGAGCATCCCCCGGTAAGCATTGAAATGAACCTTGTCTTGATCATCTCCGTAAATGAGCTTTCCTCGGCAAACTGGCTTCGTACGAAATTGCCGGGAGCAAGTATGCAAAGAGCGCTTCCGACAAAGGAAGCTGCCATACCTTCGATCATCCAAAGCTTCGGGCGCAGCCCCTTCTTTTTCCAAAGATACAGGACCGTCATAAGGGCAAGACAGAAGGAGGCGGGGCCCATGTTTTCATTGCTCCAGCCGGTGATGAGACCCAGAGGAATGATCCAAATGGCAATCCCCGGAAACTCCCTTTCCGTATCTATGGACGAAATATAAACATACATAAATCCGAGGATCCATACCGTCGAATAGAGATAATTTACAGATCCCGACTGCCAGAACATGCTGTATTGGATGTTTGGATTAAAAGCGATCAAAAGGGAAGATGCAAGGGCGAAAGAAAATCCTCGTTGTTCCTTCTTTATAAAAATGCTGCACATATATGCAAGAAGAAGGGTAACAAAAAGATTTATCACATCAGCGATCATGGGCCCGGTCATAAGAACAAGCTGCAATAAAGCATGTGTCATGCTGCGACCGCCCCAGTTTTGGTAATGCCAGATCTGACTTTCAAGCACATCCCCGATACCCTGCAGGGGCCTTCCCGTTGCGAGATTTGTGGAATACCACAGGTCGTCCATCATAAAGGGCGTATCACAATGATAAACAAACTCCAAAAGAAGAAGGGGAAGCAGGCTCACCATATATATTAAGGAAGAGAGCTTTTTGTTTTTCATAAGAACAAATATAACCGAAAGAGCGCATATAATCAAGAAGTGTACCTTGCACCCACGGTGGTTTTTATGTTATAAATTGTATTCGTAAGCCTTCGCTTACATATATAAATAAGAAACGTTTTTCATTGGAGGAGCGTATGCATTTAAAAGACCTGCTTAATTATTCTCAGGTAGTGGTTCAGTGCCACGACAATCCCGACGCAGACGCCATTGCCAGCGGCTTTGGTGTATATCTTTATTTAAAGGATCATGATATCCCCGTAAGATTCGTTTACGGCGGAAAGTTTCCCATACAGAAGAGCAATCTTGTTCTTATGAAGGATACCTTCGACATTCCCATCGAGTATGTAAAGGATATCGGAAAGCCCGAGCTTTTGGTGACCGTTGACTGCCAGTACGGACAGGGTAATGTGCAGAAATTTGAAGCAAAGAATGTGGCTGTCATCGATCATCACAGAGTGACCGGTCCCCTTCCCGAGCTCAATGAGGTAAGGAGCAATATAGGTTCCTGTTCCACCATCGTCTGGGATATGCTGACTTATGAAGGCATTGACGTAAACGAGGACACGGATCTTGCTACCGCACTTTACTACGGACTTTTGACAGATACAAACAACTTTGCGGAGCTGTCCCATCCTTTGGACCGCGACCTTCGGGACTATCTCAAATACAGAAGAAGCAATATCGCGTTGTTCAGAAACAGCAATCTTTCCCTTGAGGAATTAAAGATCGCCGGGGAAGCCATGGAAGGCTGCTCCTACAGCGAGACCCACAGATACGGATTTGTTGAAGCCAAGCCCTGCGATCCCAATATCTTAGGCGTAATAAGCGACACTCTTCTGGAAGTTCACGATGTTGACACCTGCCTTGTTTACAGCGTTCTTGCTTTCGGTATCAAGCTTTCCGTAAGAAGCTGTGTTAAGGAAGTCAAGGCAAACGAACTTGCGGGATATCTTACGGAGGGAGTCGGCTCCGGCGGCGGACATATCGACAAGGCCGGGGGCTTTATCGACAAGTCATCTCTTGACGAACTCAATGTCCCCTACACTCATGAAGGTATCGCTAAATTCCTTCTGGGACTTATGGATAAATATTTTGCCGAGACGGAGATCATCTATGCCGCAACCTACGAGCAGGATCCCGCAGGCTTAAAGAAATATGTAAAGAACCGTCTTCATCTTGGATATGTGGATCCCCTTCTTCTTGTTCCCGAAGGAACCGCCACATATATCCGTACACTTGAAGGCGACCTGGATCTTGTGATCGATGATACCATCTACATCATGATCGGTATCGACGGCGAGATCTATCCCACAAAGAAAGCAAACTTTGAAAAGAACTACGAATACTCCGACGACCCCTACACCTTCCCCGGTGAGTACGAGCCTTCCATGAAGGATTCAAAGACCGGAAAGGCACTCTCCGTTGTAAAATACGCTAAGTCCTGCTATTCCACAGGTTCCGCTGCGATCCTGGCAAGGAAGCTTGATCACAGAGTAAAGGTCTTCACTTCCTGGGATGAAGAAAAGTATTATCTCGGAAAGCCCGGAGATTATCTGGCTGCCAGAGCCGACGATCCCAACGACGTTTACATCATCGCAGGTAACATTTTTGCACAATCCTATTCAGAGGCGGAATAAAAAGATATGAAATATGATGCATTTATAAGCTACAGACATTCGGACCTTGATATGTATATCGCAAAAAAGGTCCACAAAGCCCTTGAGACCTTCAAGGTTCCCAGAAGCGTAGCAAAGAAAAGCGGTAAAAAGAAGATAAAGCGTGTGTTCAGAGATCAGGAAGAACTTCCCATCGGAAGCGACCTTGGCAACAACATCGCCGCTGCCCTTGAAGAGAGCGAATACCTGCTTGTTATATGCTCTCCCAGAACTCCCGAATCCTACTGGGTTAAGCAGGAGATCACAAACTTTATCAAAATGCACGACAGAGAGCATGTTCTTGCGATCCTCATCGAAGGCGAGCCCAATGAATCCTTCCCGGAGGAACTTTTAAAGGACGAAAACGGAAATCCCGTCGAGCCCCTTGCAGCCGATGTCCGCGGAAGCAGCAGGTCGGAGATGAACAAGAAGTTCAAGACAGAGATCATGCGTCTTGCGGCTCCCATCCTCAGCTGCACCTACGATGACCTTCGCCAGCGCCACAGAGAAAGAAGGATGAAGAAGATCATCGCTTCCGTTGCCATTGCAGGATCCATCATATCTGCTCTCGGTATCGGCTTCGGTCTTTACAATGCAAAGATGGCTGCGGAGATCCGTAAAAACTATCAGGAAAAACAAAAAAACCAGTCAAAATATCTTGCAGACACATCCCTCGACCTTCTTGAAAAGGGCGATCGAGAGGCAGCAGTACTGGTTGCTCTTTCCGCCCTTCCCGGCGAAGGAAACGAAAGACCTTATACTCCTCAGGCCGAGTATGCTTTATGCGATGCCCTTTATATGTATGAAAGCGGCAATGAAATGCACGCCGATCGTCTTCTTCATCATGACTTTATCGTAAGCAACTTCGAATACAGTGAAAACGGTGACTATGTTACCACGAAAGATACTGCGAATAATGTAACGCTATGGAGAGTCGAAGACGGCACAAAGGTCGCAACCATAAATCCCATATATACAAGCGGGTCCTTTATCAGCCGCGTTTATTATGCAAATGTTATCAAAGACAGACTTGTTATATGTACCGGGGATGGTATCTTTTTCTATGACTTAGACGGAAATCCGACTTCAAGTATTCCAAGCGACGGATCCATAAACAATGCTTTCGCAAATCTCTCTACCGGCGAAATTTATGTATCAAGTGTCAATAACATAGATGTCTACGATGTATTAACGGAAGAAAAGTTAGCTTCTTATGCTCCCACAGATGGCGGAAAATTTACCAGCAGGCTCTATTTCAGCCCCGAGAGTAAATATATTGCCACAGCCGGTTACTCCGAAGAAGAAAATGATCCCGGATTCATATATCTCATCAGCAGAGAGACCGGCGAGATCTTTAACCTCGGTTCAAAGGCCAATTCATTTACCAATTTGTCCGTAAATGATAAGGGTGAACTCTTTTCCGTAGGATATTACGGGGATATCGTATACACCGATGCAGAAGAAACCGAGTTATTCTTGGAAAAACACAAATTCGGAAATCCCGATCCCGTATGGGTTTATGATTTCAACGTCGCAAGAGCTCTTCTTTTTACATCCGCAAGTGAGTTAAAGATCCGAAGCTATGAAGATACGACGGTTCATAATGAAACCATATTTGCTTTGGCGACACACATTTATACTCTTGATTCGGAAACCGGTGAACTGATCAACAAGATAACCGTTGCAAATCCCATAAAGAACCTTCTGATATCAAGCATTTCCGCCGCAGGATACGCAGCGGAAGATAACGGAAATATAGATGTATATAACCTGACCACAGGTCTTCAGTATACTTCAGCTACCGTAATCATAGGACATGATATCGAAAAGATCGGATTAAAGAACGGAGTATTGTGTGTTCAGGGATCCATGAGTCCCGATGTGGATCTTTACAAATATCATGAAGGTCCGGGAATGAAAGAGATCGTCAACAGCGATAACAGCATTTCCCGCATTCTTGTTTCCGACGATGAAAGTTTCTATGCCATCAAGCACGGATACGGGTCCTCAGGAACCACCTTTGATTTCTATGATTCAAAAACCGATGAAAAGAAAGGTTCTGTTGAAGTTTCGGAAGCGGGTTATGAGACATATTCAGGATTTATAAGCGATGAAGAATTCCTTTATGCCGAAAGCAGAGGCCGGATGCTTGTTTATAATATCAGGACCGGAACAACCGAAGACTTTGAACTTATAAAGGATGAAAACTGCATTTTCGACGTATATTACGGAGAGGCAAAAATTTCTTCCGACAGAACAAAACTGTTCCTTTACTGGTCAAGCCAGTATTATGTTGCTGACATTCCCGCAAGAACGGTAAAACAGTATTCCGATAATTCCGGAACAATAACCGGTATAGCTTCTTCCTGTATCACCAATGACGGAAAGCAGGTATATCTTGTTAAGGGTGACGAAACGGCTTTTGTTATGAATACAGAGGACGGTTCGATAGTTAAAACCTTACCGGATGATTATAAGATAACAAACGGAACCGATTCGGAACTGTCCCTTGTTATGAGTCCTTCCGAGAAATATCTGGCGGTTTGCTGCCGCGATGCCTGCATAAGGCTTTACGATATTGAATCGGGAGAGACCGTTGATGAGATCCCCTTTGTATCAACAGACTCACCTTTCATCAGATTTTCCGCTGATGAAAAGAAGCTGTTCTTACAGGGCGACGACTACTATTTCAGGATCTATAACCTGGAAACAAAAAGTTTTGATTACATCTCTTCTTTCCAGACATACAAGGTTACTTTCCTCTATGAGAGCGAAGACGGAAAAACCGTATCTTACGGTACAATTCCGGCAATGGTCATTCTTGATGTTGAAGAAAAGGCAGAGCTTGCTTCCATCCCCGGCGGAGCCGCGTATATATCAAAGTATGAAAAGGTACTTTCAACATATCTCGGTAAGGCATATTCCTTCCCTCATGCTACACTTGAGGATCTGAAAGAAGAAGCAAAGAAGCAGTTCCCCGGCGCATCTCTTTCCGAAGATGACAAGATAAAGTATCACGTGGATTAAAGAAATAATTATGCTGTCCGGTATAACATAAATGCATAAAAATTTATTTCTGATGATAAAAAGGCTTTTCATATTCAAAAAGCTGTGATAATATTTAAAAAAGCTCACAGGTGAGACTTTTGTTCCCACCTGTGATTTTTTTAATATCGTGTTGTATACAATGATACAGGGAGGAACTATTATGGTTGACATGATCGCTAAGATCAATGACGCCATCAACGGCGTCGTTTGGGGATGGCCCGCACTTATCCTTTTGGGATTCGTCGGTATTTTAATGACCGTGATCACAAAGTTCTATCAGGTTTCCCATTTCGGACACTGGTGGAAAAATACTCTTGGTGCCATCTTTAAGGACAAACACATCACAAGCCACACAACGGACAGGAGCATTTCTCAGTTTCAGTCTCTTTGTACCGCACTTGCTGCTACCGTAGGAACCGGTAACATCGTAGGTGTTGCGGGGGCCATTGCCACAGGCGGTCCCGGAGCGGTTTTCTGGATGTGGCTCATCGCTTTCTTCGGAATGATGACCAACTTCTCCGAAAACGTACTTGGTATCCTTTATCGTCGTAAGGATGAAAAGGGCGAATGGCACGGCGGTGCAATGTATTATCTGCGGGACGGTCTCGGAGCAAAGAAGAACTGCAAAGCCATCGGTGCCGTTCTTGCATGGTTATTCTCTTTGTTCTGCCTGCTTGCCTCTTTCGGCATAGGTAACATGAGCCAGGTTAACTCCATGGTTTCCAATATAAACGGAGCCTTCGGTATACCCAAGATCGGTGTGGGCATTTTTCTTCTTCTGGCCGTAAGCCTTGTTGTCATCGGCGGACTTAAGAGAGTTGCTTCCATTACCGAGAAACTGGTTCCTTTCATGGTGATCCTTTATTTTATCGGTGCGATAATCATTATCCTTGCTCACATAACTTCTATCCCCGCGATCTTCGTTGCCATCTTCAAGGGTGCTTTCTCCCTTAAAGCTGTTGCCGGCGGCGGATTCGGTGCAGGTATCGCACTTGCCATGAAAATGGGATTTAAGCGCGGCGTTTTCTCAAACGAAGCAGGTCTCGGTTCATCAGTTATGGTTCACTCAAGTTCAAATGTTAAAGAGCCCGTAAGACAGGGTATGTGGGGTATCTTCGAAGTATTTGCGGATACCATCATCGTATGTACCCTTACGGCTTTGGTGATCCTGGGCTCAGGTGCCATCGATCTTTCAACAGGTGAAGCTTCGGCAGCAGTCCTTGATGAGATCGGCGGTTCTTCAAACCTTATGAGCTACGCCTTCAGTCAGCAGTTCGGTGTTATCGGTTCGGGATTCATCGCCATTGCGATCCTTCTTTTCGCATACTCCACCGTTCTTGGATGGAGCCACTACGGAACAACCGCCTGTCGCTATCTTTTCGGTGAAAAGGGAGTATGGCCTTACAGAATAATCTTTGTTCTTCTGGTTCTCGGCGGTTCCGTTATGGAAGCTCAGCTTGCATGGGATATTTCCGATACCTTCAACGGTCTCATGATGATCCCCAACCTTATCGGTGTCATCGTTTTGGCGCCCCAGGTTGCGAAATGCACGAAGAACTATGTTGACCGTCACTTCCGCGATTCCAAGGAAGAGCCAATGCTCTCCATGTTTAACGACGTACAGGATGCACAGGAAAAAGCCCTTGAAACAGAAGGCGACGAATAAGAAAATCCTTCAGTTACTGCGAAGCGCTCCGCATTTTTTGGTGGGGCGCTTTTTTTGTGGATTTTATTAAAGATTTGGAATATAATGAACCTATACTAAAATTGTAGAAAACTATTTCGGAGGAAACGATGAATTCTCTTTTCGAATACAGCGACGCATTGAACGTACCCTATGAGGCTTTTTGTTATGACACAAATTACTGGGCTCTTCCCGTCCGGTCCCATTGGCATTACTATGTGGAAGTGCTTTATGTGTTGGAAGGAAACCTTTTGCTTACCTGTGACAGTGAGGAGTTTATCTTAAGTCCCGATCAGATCTTTCTTTTTCCGCCTTCATCGGTTCATTCCATTTCCGCCGGCAGCGAAGGCCGCATCAGGTTCAATGTTTTAAAATTCGATTTAGGCCAGCTTGAATCAACGATCCACTCAACGGAGACAGGTAACCTGCGCTTTTCGGCCCTCTTCCCCGCAAGCATGCCCAAGACCGACGATTTCCTTCGCATCGACTTTTCCAAACCCGGCAAGGAAAAAGAAAAAGAACGTGCAAAAGCTTTGTTTGAAGGCTGCATAAGGGAAACCAACGGTCGTGATTTCGGCTATCTTTCCATCACCAGATCCTATCTCTGCGAACTCCTTATCCTTTATTTAAGAAGAAGAAGGTCCCTTGGACTTACCGTCAGAGAACCGGGTGAGACCGCCGAGTTTGAGATGAGTATCCACACCATCACAGAATATATCGACGCACATTTGAGCGATGAATTAAAGGTTGAGGATCTTGCAAAGAAGTGCAACATGAGTTATTCCTACTTTGCTAAATGCTTTACCGAGCTTTACGGCCAGTCCTGCAAGCACTACATTTCCTTTTTAAGACTTTGTAAGGCCGAGAACATGCTTCTTTTTACGGATTATGATCTTTCCTACATAAGTCAGGAAACCGGGTTCTGTGATTGCAGCCATCTGATCCATGCATTTAAGGAAAAAAACAAAGTTACACCCCATCAGTTCAGAAAGAATCGTTCCGGCGTAAATTAAGCCTTTGTTCTATTTATAATATAGTATGCATTGTTTTATTGACTTTTTGCGGGAATGATACCATAATAATGCTCATAAAAATACAGAAAAGGAGATAACTGATCATGGAAAAAGCAAACATCGATTGGTCCGGAATTGGCTTCGGATATCTTCCCACAGCCAAAAGATTCGTTTCCAACTATAAAAACGGAGCGTGGGATGACGGCGTTCTTACCGAGGATGATAAGGTCGTCATCAGTGAGTGCGCAGGTGTTATCCAGTATGCGCAGACATGTTTTGAAGGCTTAAAGGCCTATACAACAGAGGACGGACATATCGTGTGCTTCCGCCCTGACTTAAACGCTGAGCGTATGCTTGACTCTGCAGCACGTCTTGAAATGCCTCAGTTCCCCAAGGACAGATTTATCCAGGCAGTTGTTGATGTGGTTGCAGCCAACGAAGCTTACGTTCCCCCTTACGGAACGGGCGCAACCTTATATATCCGCCCCGTAATGTTCGCAACTTCTCCCGTTATCGGAGTTAAGCCTGCGGCAGAGTATCAGTTCAGGATCTTCACAACACCCGTAGGTCCTTACTTCAAAGGCGGTATCAAGCCCCTTACCATCAGAATTTCAGACTTTGACCGTGCGGCTCCTCACGGAACCGGACATATCAAGGCCGGACTTAACTACGCAATGAGCCTTTACGCTATCGTAGATGCTCACAATCAGGGCTTTGACGAGAACATGTATCTTGATGCAGCTACAAGGACAAAGGTTGAAGAGACCGGTGGTGCAAACTTCATCTTCGTAACCAAGGACGGAAAGGTAGTTACACCCAAGTCAAACAGCATTCTTCCTTCCATCACAAGAAGATCCATCATGTATGTTGCAAAGAACATCTTAGGTCTTGAAGCTGAGGAAAGAGAAGTTTACAAGGATGAACTTAAGGATATGGCAGAATGCGGACTTTGCGGTACCGCAGCCGTAATCTCTCCTGTCGGAAAGATCGTTGATCACGGCACAGAGATCTGCCTTCCCAGCGGCATGAACGATATGGGACCTGTTACAAAGAAGCTTTACGATACTCTTACAGGAATTCAGATGGGAAGAATTGAAGCTCCCGAAGGCTGGATCAAGGTTATCAAGTAATTCATTTACAGTCACAAAAAAAGGCGCCTCGCGAAATTCGCGAGACGCCTTATTTATTTACTTACTCGGCCTTTTTCTTTTTGATTGAAAGAACCTTGTTTGTAATGATACCGAGGATAAGTGCACATGCAACCTCTGTGATGGTAACATCGCCGAAGTTAAGTGAAAGTCCGCCGATACCGGAGATAAGGATCACAGATACGGTGAAAAGATTTGTGTTGTCGTTTAAGTCAACGTTCTGGATCATCTTAAGACCGGATACTGCGATGAATCCGTAAAGAGCTACACAAACACCGCCCATTACGCAGTTGGGGATCGTTGCAAGGAAGGTAACGAAAGGAGCTACGAAAGAAGCAATGATCGCCATGCAAGCTGTGGTAAGGATGGTAACGATGGAAGCGTTTCCGGAAATAGCTACACAGCCAACTGACTCACCGTATGTGGTGTTGGGACATCCGCCGAAGAATGCACCTGCGATGGAGCCGACACCGTCACCGAGAAGTGTTCTGTGAAGACCGGGATCTTCAAGAAGGTCTCTTTCAATGATGGAAG
>JAEEIN010000127.1 GCA_016281385.1 Lachnospiraceae bacterium
CGGTGTAACCGGAAATGACTTCGGAAGTGGGGAAAGCGGCAACAAAGCCCACAAGTGCCTGATCCTTTGTTATCTCCCCTTCCTCGATCATCTGTGCTATCTTCATTCCCGCAACGATACCGCTTACATATCTTCCCTGATATGCTTCACCCTTAAAGGTGTGATAATTGTCCGGAACAGTCTGTCCGCTCATATCCATATAGGAGGTCTGGCAGAACTGTGTTTTAGGATATTCCGGAGCAAGCTTCATGACAAGCTCGCTGTAACCGTTAAAGAAAATTATGTCGCAATGCTGTTCAGCAAGGTCCCTTAAGGGTTCCTCCATCTCGTCATCAAGAACATTACTGCGCTCCACAATGGTTACCTTGTCACCGTATTTCTTTACCACTGCATCCTTGGCAATGGCGAAATTATAGGTATAAGGTGTACTCTCATCGTTATCGTACACAAAGCCCACGATAAGATGATCCTTTCCTCCCGCAAGGTTTAAATATCTGAAAAGAAGGATCAATCCCGAAAGAAGGAAAAAGCATGTCAGAACCGTTATCTTATATACCCGTTTCATTCTTTTTCTCCTTTCTCTTCAGTGCAGGCATCTTCTTTGTCACCGTAGTCTTCCTGCATTTCAGCCGCCTGGATCTTTTTATCCTCTTCTACCCGGCGGGCAAGCTCTTCATGAGCCTCTTTATCCGCCAGATCGATCTCGGCACGTTTCTGAGCATACAGTTCTTCAAGATTGATAACGCCCTTGTCGATGAGTCTGAAGAACGCATCCAGTGCATCGGGATCAAACTGCGTTCCCCGTCCCCGCTTCATCTCGTTTACTACATAATCCGTATCCATGTGATTTCTGTAGACACGGTTTGAAGTCATGGCATCGAAGGCGTCGGCAACTGCGATGATACGTCCGATAAGGGGTATCTCTTCACCCTTCAGTCCGTCGGGATAGCCTTTACCGTCATATCTTTCATGATGGTATCTTGTACCTTCCTCAACATGATCAACGAGAGTAAAGTCCTTTAATATCTCGGCGCCTCTCGTAACATGGGATTTCATCAAAACTAATTCTTCATCCGTAAGCCTTCCCACCTTGTTAAGAACTGCATCGGGAACACCGATCTTTCCGATATCATGAAGTTGCGCCGCCTTTTTAAGGCTTGACAGCTCTTTTCTCCTGTTCCACCACTTATAGCAGTTCATTTCCTTGGCGATCAATTCGGAATACTCCGCCACACGCATCGAATGCTGGTGGGTACGCACGTCCTTGGCATCGACTGCCTTTGCTATGGCCATTACCGTTTCATTAGCCATATTTAACTTGATCTGTTGTTGGTTGATCTGTCTTTGTACGATGAGCCATGTAAACCAGATCATGATCAGGGAAAGAAGAAGGAGCATGTAACTTATAAAGCCTTTTCTTTCATAAAACTCACCGATCTTCACGATCTCAAAGGTTCTTTCTTCCAGAACCGTCTCTCCGGCGCTGTCGAAGATGGCCAGATGGAAAGTGTAATTTCCCGCCGAAAGATTCGTATAAACGATATTGTTTAAACTGCTCTGGGGCATGATGTTATATTTCTTTTCTTTCCCCTGGAGGTAATAACCCACATTCGGTTCCTGAATCGTATAATTCAGTATTTCGGGGCTTAACTCCACACGGTCAACACCCTGGCCGATAACGATGGGTCCCTTTTTGGCAATGGGCTGTATCACATCGCCGAGCTTTACACCGGCAAGCTGCATTCTGTAGGAGCGGATATCGCTGTTGTACTTTTCAACGTCGATGACATAAACCCCCGTATCACAGGGAAGGAAAAGCTCGCCTGTATTTACGTTGTAATGATTCCATGAGTTTGCGGTTAAGGATGTACCGAGACCTCTTCTCGCATCAAGAAGCTCCCAGACGATATCACCGCCTTTTACCAGTTCGTCCCGTTCCACAACATAGATACCTGCGCTGGACATTACAAAAAGCGTATCTTCGTCCTTTACCCATATATCATAGTTGTTATAATAGGGAAAATTATCAAGAAGACGGATCGTTCCATCGGGATTTAAGTAACAAAGGCTGTTACTTGTAACAACAAGCACTCCGTCCGATTTCGGATCCTTTACCGTACGAAGGATAACGTCACTGCTGAGCCCGTCCTCACGTGTAAGGATCTGCGAAACATCGCCGTTTTTAAGTATCGCAATACCGTCTCCGTCAGTACCGGCCAGGATCGTTTTGTCGTTTAATTCCGTAAGTGTCAGGATCGTTGATTTTATCTCTTTGCAGGTTGTTTTTGTGATCTTGTGATCTTTAATAAAAACAACACCAAAATCGCCGGCGGCAACAATGGAACCGTCGGAAAGTCCCTTAACCACACGGGCACGATTGCCCAAGCCGTTATCTGCGTTATAAGCCCATTCTTCACCGGTGGATGAATACTCAAGAAGCCCGCTTCCATAGGTACATATCCAGAGATGATCGTTGTCATCAACGTACATGCAGCGGATTCGCTTGCCTTCCAGTTCTTCCGTAAGACTGTTTGTTTTTTGTTCATGGCAGGCTTTATCCACCACATCAAGGCCTTTATCCGTGCCAATGTAATAAGAACCCTGCCAGTAAACAACCGCATTTACTACGTGACGCTCCATTCCTACGGAACCGTAGACGTCTTTAAAAGGCGACTTCGCAAGTCTTAAAAGACCGAGTCTTGAAGATGTGAACCACAGGTTTCCCTGATAGTCACAGAGCATGTTGTCGATGGAATTGTTGAATTCGTTTGTATTGAGGACGTGGTAACCGTCATTGTCATGATATGAAACACCACTGTCGGATGAAATGAAGAGGGTTTCATCATTTATGTAGTTCAAATTGTTTATGCTCAATACATCATCACAGGTCACTATATCTGTCTGTTTAAGGGTATCCTTCGAAACATCGAAACAATAGATATGATTGGTGGAGGTTCCGACCATGAGGGTTCCGTCTGCCTTGAACACGCAGCAGTTGAACATCTCTTCCCCTTCGTTAAGCAAAAGGGATGCCTTGATATCTCCGCCCTTGATCAGAAACAGCTGTCCGTCGGAGCTTACCGTAGCAACGTGATCCTTTTCATCGGCCGAGATACTGTCGGCGTTGTTTATATTTTCGAGGGTTCCCATGGTCTTTAATCCGTTGTTCATAACAAGGATCTGCATTTCTGCACTTGTGCCCACATAGTAATAACCGTCAGTTGCGCGGATGATGCAACGAACCGAATCTGAAGGAAGGCCCTCCGACTGATCAATGACATTGACAACTTTTTCCCTTATGGCAATGGAAAGACCGTTATCGTTGGTTCCGATCCATAAACGGCCTTCTTCATCAACATAAAGGCAGTTAACGTTCTTTACGGATTCATAATCATCAACCCATCGGAATTCACGGCCGTTGTAACGATATAGGCCTGCATATGTACCTATCCACAAAACACCGTCGTGAGTCTGAACGATGTCGTTGGCTTCACCGCAGGGAAGGCCGTTACTGCTGTTATATATGCTCTGGACATAATCATTGTAATCGATGGTTTCGTAAGAAGAAGCCCTTACATTCAGGGACATTGACATGAACATCGCCGCAGAAACAATAAGCATCAAAGCCGTTGTGGTGGTTTTGCCATGAAGCAGTTCTTCATCCTGTTTTCTGTTTTTGAACCATCTCTTAAAGAGTATTATCAGATAAACTGCGGAGATGGTAAGGATCTTGTCGGGGAATTCTATGGAAAGCTGACCGAGGATGGTGCAGATAAGGGAAGGAAATTCTTTATCCGCAAGATAATCGATAAGGCCGTTGGCCCAGTTGTTTCCGGTATATCCGTCATCAAGAAGAATATCTATTGGAACCGATACGACCAATGCGGTGAGCATTGACAAAGAAGCGGCCATCATGAAACCGTATAAACGGTCAAACCACTTTTTACGAGCCGCAATACCGACGATGATACCGAGAGCGATACTGGTAAGAGAATATGCGGCTGAGAGTCTGTTTATGACACAATAGGACAGGTTTCCGGTCACCCCCACCATGGCTCCGCAGATCGGGCCTCCGATGTAAGCACAAAGTGCCGTTCCGAAGGAATCTGCCCACAGCGGAAGGTCAAGCCATACCGCAAACATCTTTACGCCGATATTTAAGCCGATACAAACTACGATAAATAAAACTATCTGCCAGGTCTTCCACTTTTGCATAGAATTATCCTCCCCTTGACATCATGCAAAATATGAATCATATACCCGGACAGCAAAAAAACGGGTGTCTTTCCCCACTCGCATTTTTAACCGTTTATTTAACCCCTTGTACCTGCTTCCTTTATAGTTTTAAAGGAATGATTGTATCCAAGAATAATAATATACCAAATATGCGGTTTCGTCATTACATTTTATTGATTTATCCAGTAAAAAAGCGGCATCTCAACCGATGCCGCCTAAAAAATACATATACTCCTTTTCAGTTAAGAAAAAAGCCTTACAAGGAATTTCCAGATCTTTGGAAATCTGGTGATGATGGCCTGTCTGATGGCTTCTTCCTGACCTTTGACATTAATGTCAAAAGTTATCTCACCATTTGTTTCATCGCCTATGGCTATGATCGCATCAGCGTATCCGCCTTTGGCTATCTTCTCACCGATGGCACATCCACCCAGTGAATAGATACCTATGGATAAACCGCCTATGGAAAGTACCCCGACAGCGATACCTCCGAATGCCACAGTTCCCACGGATATTCCGCCAAATGCCATAAGAAGGCCCACAGCGATGGTTCCGATTCCGATGAGGCCTGCGGAAAGAACACCCAAAGAAACAACACCGGTTGAAACAAGGCCTAAGGATACAACTCCCGTTGCAACATTGCCTATGGCAATGATACCCTTGGCCTTTTTAAGGCCAAAACCTACATTTACATGTACCAGCGGAATACCGTGAAATGTTTTCTTGCTCTTATATTCATAAGTTCCGCCGTGATTACCGATACCGGCAAGGCAAAGCCCGTCATTTCCGTTTCCGGAGCATTCAACATTTCCAACAAGTTCATCGATACTTACATTAAATAATTGTGACAGTTGTATCAGTTTATCCATTTCGGGAGTTGTCTCCCCCAGTTCCCATTTGGAAACCGTCTGTCTGGTGACTCCGATCTTCTCTCCCAGCTGCTCCTGGGATAAACCAAGTTGTTTTCTTCTGCAGATAAGATGTTCATTAAATACCATATCATGTCCTCCTTTTTCCGAACTCTTTGTTCAGGAAAAGTGTAAAAAATCCTTTCTCTCACATCTACCAATTGGCGTTGGAACTTTGTCAACCAAACTTAACATTAGCATAAAATCGGGCTTTTTACCCCTTCTGTCCGGCAGTTTTCGTCAAAAAAGATCCAGCGAGCCGTCGAGATATATCTCCTCCCTCACTCTCAGTCTATGCTCGGGTTTTGTCATGTAATGAAGAATAAATTCAAGGATCATGGCACTGCCGAGGCTGCGGCCTTCGATCTTAAAATTGTAAAAGCCCATGGGCAAATAGATATTGATGATATCCTCATATCCTATAAATCCGGGATTCTCCATTGCATCCGAAAACCTGTAACCCCGGGAAGCTGTGGGTGAAACGCAGATATGATCCTCACAATCCTCTCCCAGGCTCTTACGACTGACGTTTTCGTAGCAATTCTTTCTGTCGTAGCAATCAAACCAACAGCACTCGTTACAAAGGAATTCCACTTTATCCTTCAGATCGTCGGGCAAAGCCTTCAACCTGTCAAACTCTTTGTTCAGTCTGAAATCCGGAACAACAAAGCGGATATCTTCCCGATCCAGTTCGGATTTAAACAAGTCAAAATCCGTAATGACCTTTGTTGTAGATGAAACAAAATAGAAATCAGGATATTTTTCCTTAATATATTCCAAAAGAAGGTCCGAAGAGATGATAATGCCGTTTGGGACTTCTCCGTTCTTCTCAAACATCTTACAAAGATCATTGCACTTTCTGTCGGACAGATGATCTTTTGTAAGAAGGGAATTGCTGAAAGTAAGCCTTGAAGATATACCGTATTCCCTCATAAGCGCCGCCACTTCGGAAGGCTCGGCGTCGCCGAAACCGACACGTCCGCCTCCCCAGATACAGTCTGCGGGAGCACCGTATATCGAACCTATCTCACAGCCATCATAAAAATACTCCCGATGTTCATAAAACAACGGGAGTAAAATCTTATAAAACTCATAGAATTCAAACAGTCCGGGCAGGTGATAATATATCTTTCCCCTACCTTTATCGGAAACAGTTTCCGCCATGATCCAACCCCATTACACTTTCTCAGTTTTCCAATGAATACGACATCATCTCGTACTTAAGTCTGCTTCCCTCAACGATCTCCGCAGGAAGAAGCGCCCTTGCAACAAGTTTAAGATCATCGGATTCAATATCGGTCCTTTTGAGATTTGCATAATCTCCGTCTATGCTGACCACTTCATAATACCATGTTTCCATATTCTTTCTTCTTTCTCAGATTATTGTTCTGACGATTCAACGCAAAACCATGTATCCCTGTCCGCTTCGACCCCGTCGCGCCTGATAGTCAATGCGTTCATTGTACTGTAAAAAAGATCGCATCCAAAGAGAATACCGTATGCGGAGATTACATCCATATCCAGTCTCACATTATCAAGAGAAACCGTTCCTGCAAGATCTCGGGTTCCCATGCCCACTGCATTATTGCCCTCGTTGTGCAATGTCAGCATACAATGCCTGCAGTCGATGGAAAGTTTGCCTTCCGCCGCACCGACGGCTATGACATCCCAGCCCTTTAATCCTATATCGACAGAGCTGTCATTAATGGCGATCTCACCCTCTGTAACCCCGATGGAGCCTATTCCCGTAACCTTGTTACCCGCTCCGAATATATGTATCGAAGTATTTGTAAGGTGTACATCCTGCTTACCGAACATGGAACCGATCATGGTTCCTGTATCAATCCTGACATCTACGGTGATCATCATGTCACTGATCCTTACAGGCGTTTTACCCTGATAAGAACCTATGCATACACAGTTGGAAGCTGCGCAGGTACTCTTAAATGCTCCTGCGCGAAGGTCGATGGCGTGTCTGCTTTCAGAGGACTTACCTCCGATACAGATACAGTTTTCTCCGCTGATATTGATCTCAAGAACACCGGACATCTCAGAAATGATACTTCCGAAAGTACACTGATGATCGTTACCGATACCATAAGCATTGGTAAAGGTAGGATTAATGGCTAGATTTCCGTCTCCCGTAAGCTTAAGCTCCGCACTTTCGGGAACTCGTATTACGTTACCCGTAAAGACGTTATTGCCCTCTATGTTAAGCTCAAGGATCGATTCCTTACCAAGGTCGATACAGGGCGTAATGTCCACATCTCCGATATTCACATCCCGAAGTGTAAGCCTGCACTTTGAATGATCGTCAATACGTATGGAAACCGCTGCAGGGA
>JAEEIN010000128.1 GCA_016281385.1 Lachnospiraceae bacterium
GAGATCTTTAAGGAGAGGGAAGCGGAGGTACTTCAGTATCTTAAGAAGGTATGCTGCGAGCGCTGTAAGATGGATGCTTCCTTTGCCATTGTCTACGAGAAGCGTAAGACGGATAACTCCAAGGAGGCATGGGACGAGTACCGTATCGAGCAGCTTGTAAGGGAGAAGGTTGCGGTTCCGAAGGTGGCGGAGGATAATGCAGCTGCCGCAACGGAAAAAGCGGAAGCGGATAAACCCGCAAAGTCTTCATCAGGCTCAAAATATTCCGGCAATACAAAGGGCAAGGGGGATTACGGAAAAAGAAGCGGAAAATCCTACGGTCCCCGCGACAGGGCTTCTGAGAAGTCCGATAACCCCAACGTTATTTATGGCCGTGAATTCGGTTCGGATGAATCCGTAACTCCCATCAGCGACCTTGTGGACGACTACTCCCAGGTAGTCATAAACGGTAAGATAATAAAGACCGACAGACGTGAAACAAGAAGCGGCAAGGTCATTTTGTTTTTGGATATCACGGACTTTACGGATACGGTCCGCACAAAGATATTCATAAGCCCGGAAGAAGAAGGGGAGAAATCCGCAAAGCTTTCCGTAGGAAAGTGGGTGCGTCTTAAGGGAAGTGCCCAGACGGATCAGTTTGACCATGAACTCACCATCGGTTCCATTTACGGAATAATGGTGGGAGCGGACAATACCACAAAGCGTATGGATCTAAGCCCCGAGAAGCGAGTGGAGCTTCATTGTCATACGAAGATGAGCGATTCCGACGGGATCAGCGATGTTAAGGATATCGTAAAGTGCGCCTACAGCTGGGGCCATCCCGCCGTTGCAATTACGGATCACGGTGTAGTACAGGGCTTCCCCGATGCAAATCATACATGGGAGGATCTCTGGAAAAAGGAGAAGGAAAAGAGGATCGCTGCAGGGGATGAGAAGCCCGACAAGCAGGACTTTTTCAAGGTTATTTACGGCGTTGAAGGCTATCTTATCGACGACCTTGTGGAAACGGTTGTTGATTCAAAGGGACAGAGCCTTGATTCCGATTATGTTGTTTTTGATATAGAGACCACCGGTTTTTCCGCTGACAAGAATAAGATCATCGAGATCGGTGCCGTAAAGATAAAGAACGGGGAGATCGTGGACCGTTTTTCGGAATTTGTAAATCCCGAGTGTCCCATTCCCTATCGTATCACCCAGCTTACATCCATCACGGATGCTGATGTAAAGGATGCGGATACCATTGAAATGGTTCTTCCGGAATTCTATGAATTCTGCAGGGACTGTGTTCTTGTTGCCCATAATGCAAGGTTCGATACTTCCTTCATCAGAAAGAACTGCGAAAGACAGGGTCTTCCTTATGAGTTTACTTCCGTGGATACCATCGGTATGTCCAGGACACTCCTTCCCAAGTTAAGAAGGTTTAACCTGGATGCGGTGTCAAAGGAGCTGGGAATCGTAAACGCTCATCACCACAGAGCCGTTGATGACGCGGAATGTACCGCCGAGATCTTTAAGAAGCTCCTTAAGATGTGTGCTGAAAATGATGTGCATGATCTGACGACATTAAACGAATTTACGAAGATCTCAAAAGAGAGCATCAGAAAGATGCCCCATCCCACCCATGTCATTCTTCTTGCGAAAAATAACACGGGACGTGTAAATCTTTATACCCTTATCTCAATGTCGCATCTTGATTATTTCGGCGGTGAGCCCAGGATCCCCAAGAGCAAGCTCATGGAGTACCGTGAGGGCCTTATCGTGGGAAGTGCCTGCGAAAGGGGCGAACTCATCGATGCACTTCTTGATGAGAGGGGCGATGACGAGATCGCAAAGATCGTACAGTTTTACGATTACCTTGAGATCATGCCCAAGGACAATCTGGGATACATGGTGAGAGATACCGAGCGCGAGCGCTATGAGCGCTTTAAGACCATGTCCGATATTGAGGATCTGAACCGGCAGATAGTGCGCCTGGGCGATATGTACGGAAAGCCCGTATGTGCTACTGGTGATGTGCACTTTATCAATCCGGAAGAGGAGATCTACAGAAGGATAATCAAAAGAGGTTCAAAGGGTCCCGAATCCAAGAATGCGGACGAGCCCGCACCTCTTTATTTCAGGACCACTGACGAGATGCTTACGGAGTTTGGCTATCTGGGAAGTGAGAAGGCAAGGGAGGTTGTCATTACCAATCCCAACATGATCGCAGCTCAGATCGAGTCCATGTCCCCCGTAAGGCCGGATAAATGTCCTCCCGTCATTGAAAACAGTGACGAGACCTTAAAGAGGATCTGTTACACAAGGGCCCATGAGATCTACGGCCCGGACCTTCCCGAGATAGTAAGCGAGCGTCTTGAAAGGGAACTTCATTCCATCATCACCAACGGATTCGCGGTTATGTACATAATCGCCCAGAAGCTGGTTTGGAAGTCCGTTGAGGACGGTTACCTTGTAGGTTCCAGAGGTTCCGTAGGTTCCAGTTTTGTTGCCACAATGGCAGGCATCACGGAGGTTAACCCTCTGGTTCCCCATTATTATTGCTCCGAATGTCATTTCTACGACTTTGATTCCGAAGAGGTTAAGAAGTTCAGGGGAATGGCGGGAGTTGACATGCCCGACAGGGTATGCCCCAAGTGCGGCGCAAAGCTTAAGAAGGACGGTTTTGACATTCCTTTCGAAACCTTCCTTGGATTTAAGGGCGATAAGGAGCCGGATATCGACTTAAACTTCTCCGGTGAGTATCAGTCAAAGGCTCACAGATATACGGAAGTTATCTTCGGCGCAGGACAGACCTTCCGCGCCGGAACCATAGCTACTCTGGCGGACAAGACCGCTTACGGCTATGTAAAGAACTATTTTGAAGAAAAGGGCGTATCCAAGCGAAGCTGTGAGATAGAGCGTATGGTACAGGGCTGTGTGGGCGTAAGAAGAAGCACGGGCCAGCATCCCGGCGGTATCATCGTTCTTCCCGTGGGAGAGGATATCAATTCCTTTACTCCGGTTCAGCATCCCGCAAACGATATGACCACGGATATAATCACGACCCATTTTGATTATCACTCCATCGACCATAACCTGTTAAAGCTTGACATACTGGGACACGATGATCCCACCATGATAAGGATGCTTCAGGACCTTACGGGCATCGACCCCATTCAGATACCCCTTGACGATCCCAAGGTAATGAGTCTGTTTGAAAATACGGAAGCTTTGGGTGTATCACCTTCCGATATCGGCGGCTGCGAGCTTGGCTGTCTCGGAATACCGGAATTCGGTACGGACTTCTCCATGGGCATGGTACAGGAAGCAAAGCCCAGGTATTTCTCTGACCTTATCCGTATAGCGGGTCTCAGCCACGGTACCGACGTTTGGCTTAACAATGCCCAGGATCTTATCCGAAACGGCACAGCTACCATTTCAACCGCTATATGTACCCGAGACGATATCATGACCTACCTTATCAACAAGGGTGTCGAATCCGAGGAGTCCTTCAAGATCATGGAAATGGTCAGAAAAGGAAAGGTTGCCGCCGGCAAGTGCGATAAGTGGGAAGAATGGACCAAGGACATGAGAGCCTGTGATGTTCCGGAATGGTATATCGAGTCCTGCCAGAAGATCAAGTACATGTTCCCCCGCGCTCACGCTGCAGCTTATGTTATGATGGCCTGGCGTATAGCATACTGTAAGGTTTACTATCCTTTGGCATATTATGCGGCCTTCTTCAGTATCAGAGCCAAGGCATTCAACTATGCTACTATGTGTCAGGGCAGGGATGTGCTTGAGGCGGAACTTAAGAAGAAGAGAGCTCTCGAGCATCCTTCACCCAAGGACGAGGATGCTATCCGTGATATGAGAATAGTGCAGGAGATGTACGCAAGGGGCTATGAGTTTGCTCCTATCGATCTCTTTAAGGCAAAATCCAGACTGTTCTCAATTGTAGACGGAAAGATCATGCCTTCCTTCTCAAGTATCGAAGGTCTGGGCGAAAACGCTGCGGACTCCATCGTTGAAGCCGCAAAGAAAGGTCCCTTCATTTCAAGGGATGACTTCAAGACCCGTGCCAAGGTTTCACAGACCGTCACGGATGCCATGGCAGACCTTGGAATCCTCGGTGATCTGCCCGAGTCAAACCAGATAAGTTTATTTGATTTTGTATGATGAAATCCAGTGAGGGAGCGGCTTTGCGCTCCCTCACGAAAAAACTGAAAAAATAATTGAAAAAAGTGCTTGCTTTTTTCCGAAGTTTCATATAGAATACAACAAGTCGGGACAAAACGACGGAAAGATATGGCTGGTTGGTCAAGCGGTTAAGACGCCGCCCTCTCACGGCGGAAACAGGGGTTCGATTCCCCTACCAGCTGCGAACTTTGGGAATATGCTTTGCATATTCCCTATTTTTTTCTTCAAACGGGAGCGAATTGATGAACGAACGCATCAGTCGAAAAATATCGGCCTTAAGCCTGATCATAGTTCTGGGCATAGTTGTATATCATAGCGACATTCGTTATGCAATCCCCCGCTACTTTGAGTTCTCCATGGTATACATGCCGTATTTCTATATGATATCCGGCTATTTCGCCTTCAGAGGCCTTACGAAGGAGAATATGGGCAAGCGTATCGCAAAAAGATGCTACACCCTTCTTGTTCCTTATTTACTCTGGAACATCGTTCAGTGCATCTATTATGTGATAGTCACAAGGTTCAATTTCAGAATGACCGTCAGGGAAACGATAGAAAGCTTTCTTTTCAGCCCGCCCTGTATACCGAGCTGGTATCTGTTCTCGCTTTTTGTGATGGTGGTGATATCCCTTCCGTTGCTGCGGCCTTTGTTTAAGGACCGAAAGAAAGCGCTGATCCCCCTTATACTTTCATTCGTAATTTCCTTTGCTGTGTACGCATGGTTCCCGTATGCCATTGCCGAAAGTTTTGTGGGCGGAGGCTTTTTGATAAAGACCTTCCAGTATTATCCCGCATTTATGATGGGAGCCTATGCTACGACTCTTTCGGAGGATGCGATCTGCGTTAATAAGAAGAACTCGTTATTCTTTGCCATAGGCGCTGTTCTTTGCGCAGTGATCATGATCATCCCCGGTATGCCTGAGATGCCCTTTATATTCCTTGCAAACATCTTTAACGTACTTTTGTGGAAGGCTGTTCCCGAGGATCGGATAAAGGGCGGAAAGCTTTTCGGGATACTGACGGAACCGAGTCTGTTTCTTTGCATGGCTCACATAATGCTCTGCGATACCTATGACAGAGTGCTTCCTCTTCCCGATAAGATCCGTTTTGAATTCATAAGGGTACCCTTTGCGATCCTTACGGCATATGTGATTTATTATCTGTTGAAATTGATAATGCCCCCGGTACTGAATCTTCTTACCGGCGGTCGAGCAGTAAAAAAGCCCGCGCGTTCATAACGCACGGGCTTTAATAATATCTGTTAAAGTGTAATGCACAGACCTGCAAGTGCCGCAGCCAGCGCCGCAAAGGAAATGGGAGCGCCGTAGATGATGAATCTC
>JAEEIN010000129.1 GCA_016281385.1 Lachnospiraceae bacterium
ATAACAATCCAATACCAACATACATAACCCAACATAAACTTTTTCTCAATACAACATCCTAACGAAAGCCCCCGGTGCCTGCTGCATCGGGGGTTTTCATATTTATCTCTACACTATTTTCTTGCCCTTACAACCAGAAAATCGGGTTTATGGAACAGGTCTGCATGTTCGGGATATTTCTTTAACAGTTCTTCCGTGGGCTTGGGCTCCACCATTTTCTGTATGATAAAGCCGGCATCCGCCAGGGAATTGACTACCGTTGAGAAGGTCCTGTGGTACTTCTTCACTCCTTCCACAAACCATGTGGACTCTCTTTCTCCTTCCACCCCGTAGTTAGCCAGGTTTACATAAAGTTTGTTTCCGTTCTCGTCCCTGGTCCAGCGGGGAAATCCGTCGGAGTAGCATGTGTTTATGGGATTCTCCTGTGAAAAAACAAAAAGTCCGCCGGGATTTAACAGTGCATATATCTTCTTTAAAACTCCCGCAAAGTCTTCCACGTAATGAAAAGCCAGAGAACTGATCACCAGATCGAACTTCTCGGTTATCACGTCAAGATCCTCCATGGGCATGCGGATATATTCGATCTTAGGGTCCGCGTTTTCTTTTTGCGCTATTTCCAGCATCTTTTCGGAGATATCGATCCCCACTACTCTCTCCGCTCCCTTGTTTACATATTCCTTGCAGTGCTCACCGAAGCCGCAGCCAAGGTCAAGGATCTTCTTTCCCTTAAGATCAGGTAAAAGTGACATCAGTGCCGGGATCTCAAAAAGATCGTTGGCATTGGACTCCTTCTTTCTTATTCCCCTGTAACCCTCGAAAAAGGTCTCGTTGTCGTAAATGTTTTGTTTTGCCATATGTACACCTCTTCTCTTCAATGTCGTTCCATTATAGCGGATAAAGCTCTGTTGAAAAAGTTATTTTTGATAAATAAGTAACTTTTTTTCCCTATATTTGGCGGTGGTCCCGTGACATAATTCATTTATAAAAACAAAGGGGATATATTTATGATAAAGAGAATCGCAATTTTAATGCTGTCAGTCGTTTTGTTTTTGGGGATGACCGCCTGCGGAGACTATGATGAGTATGTTGACGAGGTCGAGACCTCCGTGGATGATGGTTACTACCCTGCTGAGGAAGAGACCTATATTTCCGAAGAAGTTTCCGACTTTCCGGAGGAGAAATCTTACACAGCGGAAGAAGAACCCGAGCCGGATGAAGATAAGCCCTCTTCCACCGCCGAAGTGCCTTCGTGGCTTGAGGTCAACGATGAAGGTTATGTCGTATTCGGAATGTACGAGCAGGACGGAGACGAATCCAACGGTCCCGAACCCATTGAGTGGCAGATCCTTTCCGATGAAGGCGACAGTCTGTTACTTTTAAGCCGCTATGTGCTGGATGATACGATATACGGCTATTGGGCCACCGAAATCACCTGGGAAACCAGCAACATGCGCCAATGGCTCAATGATGATTTTTATAACAATGCCTTTTCGGATGATGAAAAAGAACTGATCCCTACCGTTCTTTTATCAAATCCTACCATACATGGTATGACCTCTTCGGGAAACGACACCGAGGATAAGATCTTCTGCTTAAGTGCTGAAGAGATTGCCGAATTCTTTCCGTTTACCTATACCATCTGGTCATACGATGATGAAGACACCATGCTGGATGGCTACTGCCCGGATCTTCTGGCTGAAGCCACTCCTTATGCAAATAGAGATTATATTACCCGTACTATACTCGATTTTGATTACTATGAAGGGATGGCCGGTCCTCCACTTCAGAAGGCAGGCTTTTCCCCTGATGTCATCGACAAGACATTTTGTGCATGGTGGACACGAACCGCCGGAATTGAAGGCACGAACACGGCCTATGTAAGGTATGACGGAGATCTGAACTTATACGGTGACTACAATGGTGAGCATCGCATGGTGGGCGTAAGACCTGCAATGTATATAATGAAATGATCCTTGTAACCCGAACGGGCCGGCCTGTTACAGCCGACCCGTTTTTTATTTACCGCAATAATATTCTATTGCCTTGCTTGTGAAAGCTGCTGTTCCGGTGCCACCGGCTTTGTCGATGTTCGTTGTGAACTCGTTGCCGCTTGCGTAGGCCTTGCCAAGGCCTGAAAGGATGTCGTTGGTGCAGTTATAGAAATGATTCGTGATGTAGTCTTTAAGTTTCTGTACCATTGCCTGGGCATCCGCAGATTCGGGGGCAAGGTCCTTGATCTTTCCAAACTCTGTGAAGATTCCCATAAATTCTTCCATCATGGAAGCGGTGTCTTCTTTGGAACGTCCCTCCGCTTTCTTCTCGTACTCTTTGTATGCGTCTGTGTTGCCCCACTGCTCTTTGGCTTTCTTTGCGTATTCATCTATCTTTGCGGTATCAAATGCTGAAAAATCCATATTTTTTGCTCCTTTCGTTTTCAGTCCACGGGCAAAAGAAATAAGGTTCTCCAAATGTTCTTTCTTTAATGTAAGAAGTTCGATCTGCTGATCCAACGCTTTCTTTTTATCAAAATCCGAACTTCCCATGATCTCCTTTATTTCCTTCAAAGGAAATTCAAGCTCTCTGAACAGCAAAATCTGCTGCAACATTTCCAGCGCCGTATCGTCATACAGCCTGTACCCGGACTCCGTGTACTCCGCCGGCTTTAAGAGTCCGATGTTGTCATAATACTGCAGAGTGCGTATACTCACCCCCGTCAGTTTACTTACTTCATTGACTGTCATCATGGCTTGTCTCCCTTCCGTGTAATAATACCATAAACTATTACGTTACGTCAGGGTCAAGCACTTTTTTCGATTATTTCAAAAAATCGCCAATGTTGCCTAAACAGGTTCCGAGGCTATGATATTTTCCTGAATATATGACGGGATCAAGGACTGTAAGATCAATATCAAAGATATCTTTACAGTTAAGGCGCTCATCCATCTGGATATTGCGTACTCGGCAGAAGAACGAGGTAGATTCTCCTGTCTCGACTGATTTTATGACCTCACATTCGTATACCCAGCGGCTGGCATCAAGGACCGGAACGTCCAAGACTTCTCCCCTGACAACATCATATACGATATCATTCTTTTTACCGTCCTTGGCGTGCTTGGAGCCGAAATAATCCATCAGAGGGAGCATATCCTTACTTACAAGGTTTGCGCTGAAGATCCCCGTTCGAATCACGTTCATTTTTGTTCTTTTTGTCCCAAACATACTTATAACAAGAAGATACCCATCTTCCCCACCATCAGTTGCACTTACCCATGTGATAGGTGCAAAGTTTGCCGAGCCGTCCTCATTATTTGTGCCAATGATAAACGAAGGCTGTACGCACATGGAAAATATAGGATCTACGCTTTTTCTTTTTGCCATTTTCAGTCCTCCTTGGAATCTGCATTCATGGTTAAATCTCCTTATACTTCAAGACCGAACTCATTTAAAGCCATATTCCAGTATTTCTCAGGCAGATGCCGCCAATCTGCTTCTCCTTCGCTTGCACGGCACAGTTCCGTCGCTTTTACGAGGACAGCTGCATGTGTGATACTTTTGCCCTTTAAAACAGCCTTTGTGATCCGGTACCAGCCCGGGGCCTGAAGAGAAAGTTTTTCTTCATCCAGCTCCCTTATTGCTGCTTCCACGTCATAATCCAGGGTAATAAACTCCGTTTTACAGACTCCAAAATCACCGTACAGCATCATAAACTGTGTTTTGCCGTCGCTTCTTAACGGAACTCCGACTGAGCCGGGATTCACTACACATTTTCCGTTTCTGGTGTATTCAGACTGGACGTGAAAATGCGCGCATATGGTCAGTTCCGTTTCAAGTTTACGTGTCAGATCATCTATGTAATCATAATCTTCCCTGAGGCTTTCATTGACTTTAAAGGGCGATCCGTGACAAATGACAAAATCCGGCATTCCCTCATATTTCATAACCTTAGAGATTGGCAGTTCCTCAAAAGCCTGTATCTGCTCGGAAGTCAGCCGATCATAGGTGTATTTAAGCATACCCGATCCCGAAGTTCCTGCCTCCCACTGCCAGTCGGTATTCTTTCCGTTCTTGCGGTTGATCCAGTAGTATTCTTTATTCCCATTAATAAATGTACACGGATATTTTTCCTTCAGTTCTTTAAGCACTTCCAGGGTTCGCTCGGGATATGCCAATTCACCCAAATAATCCCCCAAGAACAAAAATTCCTCAGCACCTTTCTGTTCTGCCTCACATATACACCTTTCCAACGCAATATGGTTGCTGTGTATATCCGCCATAACCGCTATCTTCATTTCAAGTACCCCAAACCTTTCTCATATTTCGTATCAAGTCATCATCCTCTGTTTCTGTTATTGCCGCAATCGATTTTGCGACGGCAGAATCGAGAAAACTCATGTATTCAGTTCTGGAGACACCTACGAAGGGATACCTGCCCTCTTCGAGGGTTGGCATATAGTACATCAGCTTTATTTTTGCAGGAATAGCACCATGTGGCAGATAATCAATATAGTCCGGGAAATATTCCAGTCCCTGAATCTCGGTAAAATAGCCCGATTCGGGGTGGGCATCAAGATACTCACGCTCTATCACAAAGAAATCCTTCATACGGTCTTTTCTGTCGGGGAAAAGCTTTTTGAAATTATCCCAGTTTGCCTCCATACCGACCGCTTTCTCCCTTATTTCTTCAACGGCCATGGCCCTTTTCCAGGCCTCAGCGACTCTATGAGCGTCCCTTGTAATCCGCTGCAGTTCCGCGTCGGTTATAAGGTGGGTATAGTAGCCATACAGGCATGATAATTCTTCTTTTGACTTTATCTTAACGATCCTGTTTAATATGTACTCGTCACGGAAAACAGCGCAGTCATCCGCCGTCTTCCTTGCATCCTTCATCCAATGTGTCATCTGCCTGGAAGGCGTAAAATCCGACCAGTCCTCATTGGGTATATTGCAGTCGGGAGCAATATTTCCGACACAAAATTCGTGCCTGCAAAGCCACGGAAGCTGCTCCAGTATTCTGTCTGCAACAATCAAATGTGAAACCCATTCTGCCATATATGTTCCCTTTCCCAATCCCAAATTTACTTAAGCAACATTATATCGTGAAAATGCAATAAAGAAAACCTTGAAAACTCAACGCTTTCAAGGTTTCATTACGTAAAAATATTAAATATTCGCATTTATCTCTTTGACAATTTCTACTACTTCTATGTCGCCATCGGCAAGAATTTCTACGATAGGCTCCCGACCATCTTCATTGGGGCCGTTAAGCCAGTAAATCTCAGCCATGCGGATATTTTCAGTTTCATCTACACATCCGTCAAAGCATTTATAGGCATCACCTTCAAATATGTTTCCATTAACCCTTATTTTTGCAATTCCATATGTCGGCCGCCCAAGTTTGGCAAAGTAATCACCCCATTGTTCTGCCTCTTTAAATGTTTTTGATACGTAAAGAGCAGCCATACGTGAGGGATACTGCGGATACTTTTCTTTTCGGACCTTTTCCAATGCAAGCTCCCTAAGTGCTACATCAACACTATGGCTTAACTCGGTATTTCTGTATTTTTGGGGATTTTTATAAATATCCTCCACAACAGCCATCTGCTCATAAACACGTTTGTGTACACCATTAGGATGTTTATCATCCAGAATGATATGCTCACCGGCAGTTTTGGGTATGTCTGATATTACGTGATAATATATGTTTTCTTCCATGATAGTCTTCTCCTTATAAAAAAGGCCGGTCCACAACAGGGCCGACCCACATTTACTTTAATTCAGCATTGTTCTTTTTCAAAAAATCAATATTTCTGCCATATTCAAAAGCAGTTTCCATGTCATTAGCTTCAAATGCTTCAAAGAGATCTGCGGGAATCTTGCAGGGTTTTGTTCTTTCATAAACCGTAAGATTCCATGAATGCTTGCACTTTTTGCAGCGATATATGAGCCAGACATCTACGGATTTGCCGTTTGCGTTTACTCTGAACTTGCCGGAATTAATAAACTCCTGCTTCTTTCCACAGCCTCCGCATCGATGATAAACTCTGATTCCTGTGGATTCAGTCGGATACATGGTTTAAAGGTCTAGCAAGTCTTTGATCGTGCAGGATCCTTTGAATGCTCTTTTCGGACAAGGAAAATGTCAGGGCCAGGTCTTTGAGACTTGTGCCGGACAAAAATGCGTTAAAGATCCGTTCATTCCTTTCACGGAAGAATACTTTAGCGTTTGTACCGCTGCCCCATTCCTGCTTTTCTTTACATGGTATATAGATTAACTGACCGTCTACATATTGCTGAATCGTTTCCAATAATTCTTTGGGCAGAATGTCCTCTGCCTTGATATAGCTCATAATGCTCCTCCTAACAAATATTTCTTTAGGATTCGTCTGAGCTTACGATTCATTTTATTTTGAGCTCAGACTACTGAGCGATAACATATCTTTTGGCCATAAAAATGCTCCTTTCTGTGACACTAAACTAATGTGTATTATAA
>JAEEIN010000130.1 GCA_016281385.1 Lachnospiraceae bacterium
CTCTCTTGCCGTCCGAAACAACGGTTCCGTTTGAAACGCTGACGTTTGAGAACTTTTCCTCATTAAGTGCCATTGCGCTGACTGCTGCGAAAGGTGTGTAGATGGTTTCTTCCTTATCTTCAATGGTTACTGTGTTCTTGCAGTTGTTAGTATAATCGAGGGTAACGACAACATGTCCGCTCTGTCCCGCAAGTTCTTCTGCACTGACAGCCTTGCCATCAAGTTCGTAGGAAATGTTTACATCAACGGGAAGCTCCTTATCGGTCGTTCCCTGATAATAAATATCCTCGCCTTCGGTCTCCCATGTAAGCTTTGTTCCTTCCGCCTTATAGGTTTCCTTACCCTTTACGTTCTTTATGTCCTTAAGGTCCGATTCGTCCTCAAGTTCCTTTGTATTGTCCACGTTCTTAAGCCAGTTGCTTACTATAACGGAATCAACGTTACCTGTTGCATCGGTCTTTACATAGACCGTTTCCTGTTTCTTTGCTTCGGAAGATCCGGAAGAACAAGCCACTTTGCTGACCACATCCGTTAAGATCTCTTCATCCGTTTTGTTCTGAATTGCCGCAGCAACAAGAGCATCCTTGTTTACCAGCTTGTCTCCGCATGCGCAAAGGCTGCCGCCGATGAGTGATGCTGAAAGTAATATTGCCAAAACCTTTTTGAGTTTCATATTTATGCCTCCTTTTTCTTCAAAAATCCGATGGATGTATGACATATGAGTTTATCGAATATCAAAAGCATTGTGGGTAACATCGTAAGAACGATGACCATGCTTATCAGCGCGCCTCTTGCCATGAGGTTGCAGAGGGAACTGATCATATCTATGTTACTGATGAGGCCTACGCCGAAGGTTGCTGCGAAGAAGCTCAATGCACTTACCATGATGGATCTTACGCTTGCCTTGTGGGCGATCATCACAGCCTCTTTCTTGTCTTTACCGTTTGCTCTTTCCTTCTTGTATCTGGTTGTCATTAAGATCGCATAGTCAACTGTTGAACCAAGCTGGATCGTACCGATGACGATGGATGCAACGAAGGGAAGTACCGTTCCCGTGTAATAAGGAATTCCCATGTTGATGAATATCGCAAGTTCGATGACTCCCACAAGAATGACGGGAAGGCTCAATGACTTAAACACAAATGCGATGATCAGGAATATGGCTCCGATGGATACCTCGCTGACTCTTGCGAAATCCTTGTCCGTGATCTCGATAAGGTCCTTTGTACAGGGTGCCTCACCAACCAGCATTGAATTTGGATCGTAGGATTTGATCACTTTACTTATCTCATCACACTGCTTGTTAACTTCATCGCTTGCCACCTTGTATTCGCTCATTACAAGCATCATCTTGTAATCATCACTCTGAAGATCCGACACAAGATCCTCGGGCAGGAAATCCTGAGGGACATTGGGTCCCACCATGGAATCCAGTCCCAGCACAGACTTAACGCCGTCGATGGCCTCGATCTTTCCGATCATCTCCTCCGTATCGGAGAGCGTCATGTCACTGTCGTAAAGCACCATGTGTGTGCTGTTCATCTCAAAGAGATCGTTTAACTTCGTGTTTGCCACGATACTCGGAAGTGTCTCGGGCAATGATGAATCAAGGTTGTAATATACCGAAGTGTTCTTGTAACCGAACAGAGCCGGTATAAGAAGAACAACAAACAGTATCGCAAAGATCCATGTATGTCCAACTATGAACTCCGAAAGCTTCGGCATATCCGGAAGCAGTGCCTTATGCTTTGTTTTTCTTATTGCCTTATCAAAGATAAGAAGCATTGAAGGCAGGATCGTGATACAGGAAATAACTCCGATGAGAACACCCTTCGCCATTACGATGCCAAGGTCAAGTCCCAGGGTAAAGCTCATGAAGCACAAAGCCACGAAACCGGCGATGGTCGTAACGGAACTTCCGATGACCGATGTGAAGGTATTTGATATCGCATGTGCCATTGCACGGTCACGATCATCATCGAACCTCTCTAAGTTTTCCTCGTAGCTGTGCCAAAGGAATATTGAGTAGTCCATTGTCACGCCTAACTGAAGCACCGCCGTCAAAGCCTTGGTTATATATGAAATCTCCCCCAGAAATACGTTTGTTCCAAGGTTGTAGACGATTGCCATTCCTATACTTAATAAGAAGAACACGGGTGCCAGGAAGGAATCCATCGTAAGTGAAAGCACCACTATCGCAAGAACCACCGCTATGAGCACATACAGCGGTGTTTCTTTTTCGGAAAGATCCTTGGTGTCCGTAACCACCGCCGACATACCGCTTAAGAAGCACTGTGTGCCGGAGATCTTTCTTATCTCCTTGATGGCATCCATGGTTCCCTCCGCCGAGGTGGTGTCATCAAATATGATGGCCATCATTGTGGCATCGCCGCTGTTAAAGGCTTCATATATTCTGTCGGGCAGGATCGACATCGGGATCGAAAGATCCGCTACCGAATCGTACCAGAGGACCTTCGCCACATGGTCCACATTCTCGACCTCGGTCTTTATCTTTGCCGCGTCCTGCTCGTCCATTCCTTCTACGATAAGGAAGGAAAAAGCACCGGTTCCGAACTGATCCACCAGAATGTCCTGACCTACCATCGTCTCGATATCCTTCGGCAGGTAGTAAAGGATATCGTAGTTGACTCTCGTCTTTAAATATCCCAGTACCGAAGGAATGAGAAGAAGCAGTGACAGGATCATGATGGGGATTCTGAATTTAACTATCTTCTTTCCGAAATTAATCATTTTTTCATCACTCCTTTTCAAAAATGACCAACGTTCATTTTTCTGTTCACGGATGTTATAGCAAATAAATGACTATTGGTCAATATTTTTTTTGAAGTTTATTGATTTTTTAGAAATATCGTTTAAAATCAGATTACAGAGAGGTGCGTTTTTATGGGAAAAGCAGAAGCAAACAAGCAGCATAAAAGAGAATCCTTATTAAATACGGCATTTGAACTTTTTACCACCAAGGGCATAAACAACACGTCCATTTCCGACATTGTTGAAGCAGCCGGCGTGGCAAAAGGAACCTTCTATTTATATTTTAAGGATAAATACGATATCAACAGCAAGCTGGTGGTCCACCGGGCAACCATGCTCTTTGATTCCGCCCTTGAGCGTATGCACCAACAGGATCTGACCGATCCCAAGGACAGGATCCTTTTTGTTGTTAATGACATAATCGACGCACTTACAAAGGACAAAGTCCTTCTTATGTTCATATCCAAAAATCTGGGACTTGGCTTCTCCCGTTTTATGATGGAAAGTCCCTCCGTCACCGGTGAGGAACCTGTCGTCGAGGCCACCAAGGAATTCTTAAAGGACATCGGCGGCAGCATCTCCGATCCCCGTCTTATGATGTACATGATCATCGAACTTACGGGAAGCAGCATCTACTCTGCCATCCTTTACGACCAGCCCGTCTCCATCGAGGAATTAAAGCCCCATCTTTACGCGGCCATCACCTCCATCATCGATCAGTTCACCATTAAATAATTTCCTGTTGACATACCTCTTCTTTGAGTTATAATATACTCAAACATATGAATAATTGTTCATATGTAAAAGAAAACATCAAAGGAGAATTTATATATGAAAAAGTCTTATAAGATCGACGTTGACTGCGCAGCATGTGCAAACAAGATGGAGGATGCGGCAAAGAAAACAGCCGGTGTTAAGAATGCGGTAGTAAACTTTATGGCACTTAAGATGGATGTTGAATTTGAAGAAGGCGCCGACTTAAAGGCGGTTATGGAGGAAGTCCTTGCAAACTGCAAAAAGGTCGAGGACGACTGCGAGGTATTTATCTGAGAAATGAAAGACCCTTCGGGGTCTTTTTTAGGAGTTTTCCATGAACAAGAAGCAGAAAAAGAATCTTAAAAAGATAATCACAGCCCTTATTCTTCTTATATTGATAAGGGTTTCACAGATCTTTATCACATATGAGGAGCTGACGATCGGATCCGTTCCCGCAGGAAAGATCCTCATCTTCGCCCTTTACATGGTCCCTTACTTTATCGTGGGCTGGCCCATTCTGGTAAAAGCCTTTAAGGGTATCAGGAACAAGCAGGTCTTTGATGAGAACTTCTTAATGGCGGTAGCTACCGTAGGTGCCATTGCCATCGGTATCGTTGGAGACGGTGATTATGTGGAAGCCGTTGCGGTAATGCTCTTCTATCAGATCGGTGAACTTTTCCAGAGCATTGCAGTCGGTAAGAGCCGCAAAAATATCACGGAACTTATGGACATCCGCCCGGATTATGCCAATCTCGAAACCGCAGCCGGTATCGAGCAGGTTGATCCCGATGAAGTTTCCATCGGTTCGGTGATCGTTGTAAAGCCCGGTGAGAAAGTGCCCATCGACGGCATTGTTATCGAAGGCTCCTCAAGCCTTAACACTGCTGCCCTTACGGGGGAAAGCCTTCCCAGAGACGTGGTGGTTGATGATGAGATCATCTCAGGCTGCATCAACATGACCGGTCTTCTTAAGATAAGAACAACAAAGGGATTCGGCGAATCAACTGTTTCAAAGATCCTTGATCTTGTTGAAAACGCCGCTTCCAGAAAATCCCGCTCCGAGAATTTCATTTCAAAATTTGCAAAGATATATACTCCCGCGGTATGCTACGGAGCGCTGGTCTTAGCCATCCTTCCTCCCGTGATAAGCATGATCGCAGGTTATCCCGCAAACTGGGGACAGTGGGTCTACAGAGCACTTACATTCCTTGTTATCAGCTGCCCCTGCGCACTGGTCATAAGCATTCCCTTAAGCTTCTTTGCCGGTATCGGCGGAGCGGGAAATGCAGGTATCCTCGTAAAGGGCTCCAACTATCTTGAGGCTCTTTCAAATACGGTCATGGTTGTTTTTGATAAAACAGGTACCCTGACGGAAGGCGTTTTTGAAGTAACGGAGATCATTCCCGCAGGCAGCTTCGGAAAGGCCGAGATCCTTGAATATGCCGCATACGCCGAATGCTTCTCTTCCCATCCCATAAGCTTAAGCCTTAAAAAGGCCTACGGAAAAGAGATTGACGAAAGCCTTGTTACGGAGGTTTCCGAGATCGGCGGTCACGGTGTTAAGGCTTCCTATAACGGTCATGTGATATCGGCCGGAAATCAGAAGCTTATGAAAGAACAAAATATCGCGTTTACGGAATGTAACAGGATCGGAACTTTGGTCTATATTTCCGTAGATTCCGAGTTTGCGGGATGCATTGTCATTTCGGATGTGTTAAAATCCAATTCAAAGAAAGCAATACAAGCCCTTAACTCCATAGGAATAAAGAAGACGGTAATGCTTACCGGAGACGCGAAAAACGTTGCTGACAGCATTGCGGCAGAGCTTGGTATCTCCGAGGTCCACTCCGAGCTTCTTCCCGGGGACAAGGTTGCAAAGGTTGAGGAATTCCTTGATAAGAAGGATAAGAACGAGCTTCTTGCCTTCGTAGGCGACGGTATTAACGATGCTCCCGTTCTTTCAAGGGCGGATATCGGTATCGCCATGGGAGCCCTTGGCTCCGATGCAGCCATCGAAGCCGCCGATATCGTCTTAATGGACGATGATCCCTTAAAGATTGCAAAGGCAATAAAGATCGCAAAGAAGTGCATGCGCATCGTTTACGAAAACATCTGGTTTGCCATCGGCGTTAAATTACTCTGCCTCCTTCTGGGAGCACTGGGTATCGCCAACATGTGGCTTGCCATCTTTGCCGATGTGGGGGTAATGGTCATTGCGGTATTAAATGCCATCCGCGCATTGAGAGTCAGGAATCTGTAAGGAGAAACAATATGACTGAACATATGAAACCGGACGTGGAAGTCTGCGCCGTAAACGAGATACATCCTGCGTTACTTAAAACCGTTAAGGAGAAGCTTCCCGAAGAGACCGAGCTTTACGATCTTGCGGAGCTGTTTAAATTATTCGGTGATTCCACCCGCATCCGCATACTCTTCGTTTTATGCGAAGCGGAGGTATGTGTCTGCGACCTGGCCGCAGCCCTTAACATGACTCAGTCAGCCATCTCCCATCAGCTTAAGATCTTAAAAGCCGGAAAGCTCATAAAAAACAGACGTGAAGGCAAGTCCATCTTCTACTCCCTTGCGGACGATCATGTTAAATCCATCCTGGAATTGGGTCTTGAACATATCGAAGAATAAAGATTCCAAACACACAAAAAGGAACGTCGCAGCCGCGATGTTCCTTTTTAATATGCTATCATTGCCCTGCTTCCCATGACCTTCCAGTTTTTTTCAAACAACGCTCTGTCCACCGTGAGACACTCTCCCGTCATACTGTCCGAAATGCTCACAGTGTTTGATGTATATCCCGAAAGAACAACACAGTGGAGATTTTCATAAAAACCATTTGAGTTGATCTCCGGCTCCTCAAAATCAATGGTAAGCCAGACCACTACGGGTATCCCGTGAAGCAGCTTCCCGTAAAGTTCCGTAACTTCACAGCCCGTGATATCCTCTGCACAAATATCGGTACCATTATCCAGATTGTAGGCTTCGACAGTCTTAACCAGAACCGGGGCAAAACAATACAATCCGTTGCTTCTTGGATTGAAAAGATAGTATTCATTCGGATCGGCATATCCAGAATCACTTTTCGGAAGATAACGATCCGCCATAGTCAGCTTATTTGCGCTATATCCGTAATAATTCAAAACCTCCGTGAGAGAAGTTATCTCGCATCCTTCAGGAAGCTCCGGGTACTGCTTTATCGGCGCTACCGCCATATCACAGCCTACATACCATCGGTCCGTAAGCCCATCCTCACATAATTCTTCATTGTAATACCTTATAAAGCCGTCCCTCTTCTTTTCATACCGATAATCTACGTCAGGACTTTTGTAAAGGGGGCTTCTTGTTATAAGCCTTCCGGAAGCTATATAGCCTGTGCCGAACTCCCTGCTCTCTGCCCTGTAAAACCTTACAGTCCTTCCGTCCTCGTTCATTACCTTTGCAGTAACCCAGACTCCGGCACCTTCAGGCAGTTCCTTAATGATCTTGCTGGCCCGGTTCGGTGCAGTCCTTACACCCACGCCGTATATGACATACATATAGGACCTGGGTATCTTTATCTCCTCCCAGTCCGTCGGTCCCTCTTCTGTCAGGTCTCCGGTCTTGTCTATCCCAGTCTCCACTTCGGGGCGGTTTACAGTGAAATCACCGTTTTTCGGATTTACAGTTCCCAAGACATTTACAAAAAGAAGAAGGGTTACAAGGATCAGTCTCATGCTCTTCCTCTTAGATTCCGTTATTGAAAATTCTTTGCTTCATTGATGTTTGAAACACCGATGAGTTCGATACCCTTTATCTTCTTTACGGTATCGTTTATATTGGCCTTCGGCATGATACAGGTGGTAAAGCCAAGCTTTGCAGCCTCCCTTACCCTTGCCTCGGCCTGACCTACGGCCCTTACTTCACCGTTTAATCCCACTTCTCCGAAGATAACTGTTTTCGGATCGATGGGTTTATTCTTAAATGCGGAAATGATGGACATGACCGTTGCCAGATCCACCGAAGGCTCGTTGATCTTTATCCCGCCGGCGATATTTACATATGCGTCCATATCACCGATCTGAAGCCCGCCGCGTTTTTCGATGACGGCCATTAAAAGATTAACTCTGTTATAATCAAGCCCCGTTGCCTGCCTTCTGGGAATTCCGAAGGAACTCTTGCAGACAAGTGCCTGTATCTCAAGCATTAACGGCCTCGTTCCCTCAACTGTGCAGGTAACAACGGAACCGCCCACATCCTCAGCCCTTCCGCTTAACATGACCTCGCTGGGATTGGGAACCTCCGCAAGGCCCTCTTCGCGCATCTCAAATACACCGATCTCGTTGGTGGAACCGAAACGGTTCTTTACACCCCGTAAGATGCGGTAGCTTCCATGGGTATCCCCTTCAAAATAAAGGACCGAATCCACCATATGCTCAAGGACTCTCGGTCCCGCAACGGCACCTTCCTTGGTCACATGTCCCACGATGAATATTGATATCTCATTGGACTTTGCAAGCTGAAGAAGAAGGGACGTAGCCTCCCTGACCTGGGAAACGCTTCCGGGAGCCGAGGAAATATCCTCTCTGTACATGGTCTGAATGGAATCGATCACCACCATATCCGGCTTCTCTTCCGTTACAAACCCGCTTATTACATCAAGATCCGTCTCACAGAGAAGCTTCATCTCCTTATAATCGCTTCCCAGCCTGTCGGCACGCATCTTTATCTGCCTCGGAGATTCCTCTCCCGAAACATACAAAACCTTCTTCCCCGCTACGGAAAGATTTCTGGTAACCTGCAAAAGCAGCGTTGACTTTCCTATTCCCGGATCACCGCCTATAAGAACAAGGGAACCCCTGACTATTCCGCCTCCCAGAACCCGGTCAAATTCCTTGGAGCCCGTGGTGAAACGCTCCTCGGTATCAGCCTGTATATCCTTAAGAAGCACAGGTTTCGAAGCTGTGCCCGAGGCTTTCTTTATTCCTTTGTTCTTACCTTCCGTCGGTTCCTCGACCATGGTATTCCATTCTTTGCAGCCCGGGCACTGTCCCATCCATTTGGCGGACTCGTACCCGCAGCTTGAGCAAAAGAATGCGGTCATCTTCTTTGCCATTTATTTATCCTTTTTTACCGTAAAAACAGCCTGCTTGTCCTTAACCTTAGCAACCACATGATCGCCGGGCTTTATGTTCTTCTTAAGTATCTCCTCCGCCAAAGGATCTTCAACAAAGGACTGGATCGCACGCTTTATGGGACGGGCGCCCATCTTAAGATCCGCATAGGTATTTACTATGTAATCCTTAAGCTCCTTGGAGAAGGTAAGGGTTATCTCCATCTGCTCCTTGCATCTTTTGATAAGGTCCTTTGAAAGAAGTGTGGTGATATCCGTAAGATCCTTCTTTGTAAGTGAATGGAACACGATTATCTCATCGATACGGTTTATGAACTCGGGCTTAAACATGCGCTTGACCTCGTCCATTACCGCATCCTTCATCTTTGAATGATCCCTTTCCGCATCGGACTTTGACGTAAATCCAAGGTTCTTGGGATCCACGATCCTCTGGGCTCCGGCATTACTTGTCATTATTATTATGGTGTTCTTAAAGTTGACCTTTCTTCCCTTGGAATCGGTTATATGACCGTCGTCAAGGACCTGCAAAAGGATGTTGAACACATCGGGATGTGCCTTCTCAACCTCATCAAAAAGAACAACACTGTAGGGATGTCTTCTGACCTTCTCGCTTAACTGACCTCCGTCATCAAAGCCCACATATCCGGGAGGGGATCCGATGAGTTTGGAGACCGAGTGACTTTCCATATACTCGGACATATCAACCCTGATAAGGGCATTCTCATCTCCGAACATGGCCTCCGCCAAAGCCTTTGAAAGCTCGGTCTTTCCCACACCTGTGGGTCCTAAGAACATAAAGGAACCGATGGGACGGTTGGGATCCTGAAGTCCCACTCTCTGTCTTCTCATGGCCCTTGCAATGGCCTTAACGGCTTCTTCCTGACCGATGACTCTCTTATGAAGAATATCCTCAAGCTTTAACAGACGCTCGCTTTCTTTTTCCTGAAGCTTCTTAACGGGAACCTTGGTCCAGAGTGCCACTACGTCGGCTATATTGTTTTCGTCAACGGTCACATCCCCGGTCCTTAGGGAGGATCTGCTCTTCTTCTCAAGAGCCTCCAGCTTCTTTATCAGCTTGTCCTCCTCGGCGCGAAGCTCGATGGCCTGAGTGTAGGCTTCTATCTTGACCGAGGTTGCGATCTGACGGTCGATCTTCTTTATCTTTTCAATGAGTTCATTGGTCTTGTCGGGTTTGTTAAGGATCTTCACCCTTGCTGCTGCCCCCGCCTCATCGATAAGGTCGATGGCCTTGTCGGGAAGGTAACGGTCATTGATATATCTTGAAGAAAGAGCTACCGCTGCCTCCAAAGCCTCGTGCTTATAGGATACCTTGTGATGCTCCTCGTATTTGGAAATGATGCCCTCCAAGATCCTTAAAGCCTCTTCTTCCGTGGGTTCTGCCACGTCAACGGGCTGGAAACGGCGTTCAAGAGCCGCGTCCTTCTCTATATATTTTCTGTATTCCGTAAGGGTGGTTGCACCTATGAGCTGGATCTCACCCCTTGAAAGTGCGGGCTTTAACATATTGGCCGCATCCATGGAGCCTTCGGATCCGCCGGCACCTATAAGGGTATGAAGCTCATCAAGGAAAAGAATGACATTTCCCGTATTCTTAACCTCGTTAAGAAGCCTCTTCATCCTTTCCTCAAATTCACCTCTGTATTTCGTTCCGGCTACAAGGCCCGAAAGGTCCAGGGTAAGCACCTTTTTGTTCATTACGGTGGCAGGCACATCACCTGCGACTATCCTTGCGGCCAGACCTTCTACGATGGCGGTCTTACCTACACCGGGCTCACCTACGAGACAGGGGTTGTTCTTCTGCCTTCTTGACAGTATCTGGATAACCCTTCTTATCTCATCGTTACGGCCGATGACGGGGTCTAACTTACCCTGCCTTGCAAGCTCCGTAAGATCCTTTGAAAACTGCTTTAAAACACTTCCGTCCTTCTTCTTTGAACGTACTCTCTTTGACTCGTCCTTTACAAAGGAAGCATCAAGTCCCATCGTGGTCAGTATCTCCGTGAAAAGATCGGGAGGATTGATCCTTAGTGCCACAAGGATCTGAAGGGCACAGCCTCCGTTCTCCTCAAGCATTGCAAGAAGAAGGTGTTCGGTTCCGATCCTGTCGGAACGGTATTTTATTGCTATGGAATAAGCATTATCAAGAAGCCTTTCGGTCCTGGGGGTATACCCCTCCCGCTCCTTAAGTGCGGTTCCCTGACCTCTGACGGTCAGATCCTTTATAAGACTCTCAACCTCATCAAGATTTACCTTATGGCCGGCAAGAACGGTTGCGGCGATACCGCTTCCCTCCTCTATAAGTCCGTAAAGGATATGTTCGCTTCCGATATAATAATGCCTGAGTCTCTTTGATACCCCGGCGGCAAGGTCCAGCGCCTTCTTCGCTTTTTCGGTATATTCAAACTTCATGCGCGATATCCTCCGTATTCTTCATATATTTCATCAATAAGTCCGTGTACTTCTTCCCTGGAAATGCCTTTGCAGCTGGCCTTGGCAAGGGTACGCAAAAGCTCCAGTTTAACTTCCTTAAGATCTTCAAGATGATTGATGTCAACCGCGATCACAACACCCTTTCTTCGGTCAACCTTAACAAAGCCCTCATCTTTCAGGACCGTATAAGCCTTATTCACGGTATGCATATTGATGCCGATCTCCTCGGACAGCTTACGCACACTGGGAAGCGCATCTCCCTCCGAAAATGCCCGGGTCGCGATACCGTAGATTATCTGGTTGCAAAGCTGCATGTAAATGGCTTCGTCGCTGTTAAAATCAATTTCTATGATCATCCTGTCACCCTTATCATTTAGCAAAAATGCGGTTGTTATACATAATATATAACAACCGCATTGTCATGTCAATTTGATCAGTCGTCATCATGACCGGATCCGGAATGTAAGAATCCGTAATCCATGTCATCATCCTCGGCAAAGCTTCTTGCCTTGGGAGCCGCCGTGCGGGGAACCGCCGTTGTGCTCTGACTGGAAGAACCGGTAACCCGTCCTTCGGTATATCTTGTGGTTCCGTCTACGGAAGCATATCCGCCGTCGGTAGTCTTCTTAGCCCTTGTTGCCCTGACGATACGTCCGTCGGGAAGCTTGATATGTTCGCCGTCCTCTAAGAATTCAGCTCCTTCAAGATCCTTCTTTGTAAGCCTTGTGGGAGTCTGGGATGAAGGCCGGCTCTGAGTCTTGCCTACGGTCTCCATCTTAAAGTCTTCTGAAGATCTTCTTGTCTGGGACTGAGAGGACTGGGTCCTTGTGCTGTAGGAAGAGGATGAAGAAGAAGTCCTTGAAACATTCTCGCGCTTGGGAGTAATGGGCTCCTCAGTCTCATCATATCCGTAGTACCAGCGACGGAACATGATATATGCTGCAGCACCTGCCGCAAGTAAGAGGATGATCACGATGGTAAGAACAACAATGCCTGCCTGCTTCTTTTTAAGCTTCTTTGCATCTTCCTTGATGGTCTCCTCAAGTTTCTTCTTAGCCTCTATAACTTCCTTAAGATCGTACTTTGTACCTTCTGTATAGTCGTTAAGATACCATACGGTATCGCCGTTCCCGTCAAGATCATAAGTTACTTCATAATCCATGTAAACTTCCGGTTCCGGCTCGGGTTCGGGTTCAGGTGTTTCCTGTTCCTCGGGAACTTCGGGTGTGGGCTCATCGCCCTTTATGACAAGCTCCCCGGAAAGAGAGATGTAATCCGAACGGATGTAACCCTGCTTTGCACCGTAGGTAAGGAAGTACCAGGTCTCGCCTTCGGAGGTTTCCTCATATGCGGTTACGGTTACTTCGGTGCCCTTGGATACGCTGTCAACCACTGCCGTGTTGGTTGAAGGACCTTTTCTTACACGAACATCGCCTGTTGTTTTTGCGGACACTTCGTTAA
>JAEEIN010000131.1 GCA_016281385.1 Lachnospiraceae bacterium
GGAGCAACGAATCCGGAAGATCGATCTGTGTGAGATTGGTACAGTTTTCAAATGCAGAATCTCCTATAGATGTAAGCATATTACCTTCAAATACAATGCTGCCTATATTTGTATTCATAAATGCTCTGTCAGCAATTCTTGTTACCTTTGAAGGTATCTTTATCTCTAATCCCGATTCTACCTTTGCATCCTTCAGGATATCCGAAGGGATCTCTTTCATCTCTTCATTAAATATGACACTCTCTATAGGACAGCCCTCAAAAGGACCCTTCGTGAAATTGGGTGAGATTGTCATCTCTACTGTAGAATCGATCTTAACAGTTTTAAGACTGCTGCAATTCATAAACGTCTCATATCCGACAAGATTTACACTTTTAGGTATTGTTATCGATGTGAGTCCGGATTTCTTAAAGGAATAATCCCCTATTTTAAGCAGCGAATCGGGAAGATCGATCTGCGTAAGATTAGTACAGTTTTCAAATGCAGAATTACCGATAGCGGTAACTTTACTATTTGAAGAAAAGGATACTTTTGTAATGGAAGTATTGCCTTTAAATACATTGGCGCCAATTTCCCAGACATCTTCAGGAATGGTAATCTCGCCGCCTTCGCCGTTATACTTGACGAGAGTATTACTGCTTATTTCAAAATCACCGTCTGCGGTCAATGCAGGAAGGTCGTCGAAATCTTCGGGTTCTTCGGAGATCTCGTCATTGCCGGAAAGATCGGTATCTTCGGTGATCTCGGCATCATCCGCAGTTTCTTCTTCCGGATCCGCAACTATAACGGAATCATCGGAAACGTCGGGAACTGTGAGTTCCGTGGTGTCGGACGGTTCTTCTGTCTCGTAATCTGTTTTAACAGGGTCAGAATACGACTCTGCATAAACAGGTACGTTGAGCGATGTTGTTATCATCGCAACTGTCAATAAATAACTTAATGCTCTCAAAAATGTCTTCTTCATGAATTAATAAACCTCCATCACTTTATAGTTTGACATTTATGAAAATCGTTTCAAAAGAAACAAAAAAGCGCAATGAAATCCCTCTGTCGCAGGACAGAGGGTATCAGATCATCTTTCGATATATGCGTCTCTTTCGGGACCTACGGATACGTACTTGATGAAGCAGCCGATCTGCTTCTCTACGTATTCAACGTATTTTCTTGCGTTTTCGGGAAGAGCTTCCCATTTTCTTATTCCGCTGATATCAGTCTCCCAGCCATCCATGTATTCGATGACGGGCTTGCAGTCATTGAGGGCTACGGGAAAGGGGAAATCGTCGATGATCTCACCGTTTAATTCGTAGTGAGAACAGATCGGAATCTTCTTCATGTAGCTCATGACGTCCATCTTGGTAAGAGCGATGGCAGTTGCGCCCGGGCACTCAACACCGTAACCGGTTGCAACGATATCGATGGGACCTACACGTCTGGGACGTCCGGTCTTTGCACCGTACTCTCCGCCGGCTTCACGAAGCTTGTCAGCTTCTTCGCCGAACCATTCGCAAACGAAGGGGCCTTCGCCTACGCAGGTGGAATATGCTTTAACAACACCTACGATCTCATCAACCTTTGCCGAAGGAAGGCCTGAGCCAACCGGAGCGTATGCAGCGATGGCATTGGAAGATGTGGTGTAGGGATGAATACCGTAATCAAGATCTCTAAGGGAACCGAGCTGAGCCTCAAAGAGGATGTTCTTTCCGCTCTTTACGGCATTCTTCATGATCTTTCCCGTATCGCAGATGAAGGGTTTGAACTTCTCTGCATAATCCTGAAGCCATGCCCAGAGGTCCTCAAACTTTGTGGGCTCTGCGCCGTAAACGCCTGTAAGGGTTAAGTTCTTCCACTCAAGAAGATCCTTAGCGTGCTCCTTTAAGTGTTCGGGATAGAATAACTCACCCGCAAGGATGGTCTTCTTCTGGAACTTGTCGCTGTAGAAAGGCGCGATACCCTGCTTGGTGGAACCGAATTTCTTGTCCTTAAGCCTTGCTTCCTCAAGTCCGTCAAGTTCACGGTGCCAGGGAAGAACAAGGGATGCGCGGTCACTGATCTTAAGCTTGTCGGGGGTGATGTCCACTCCCTGTCCGATAACGGTCTGCATCTCACTCCAGAGATTCTCAAGGTCGAGGGCAACTCCGTTACCGAGGATATTAACAACACCGGGTCTGAAGATTCCGGAAGGAAGAAGGTGAAGTGCAAACTTACCGAACTCGTTTACAACGGTATGTCCCGCATTTCCGCCGCCCTGATAACGAACGACAACATCATACTTCTCCGTGAGAAGGTCGACCATACGGCCCTTTCCTTCATCGCCCCAGTTGATACCGACTATTGCACAATTAGCCATTTGTTTCTCCTTATCCGTTTCGGGGTCATCCCCGCAACGTTGATATTTTAATAAATTAGCATTGCTATTTCAAGTCTTTATTACTCTACCGTAACAGATTTTGCAAGATTCCTCGGCTTGTCGACATCAAGGCCCTTTGCACAGCTTACATAGTAGCCAAGAAGCTGAAGGGGAACGACTGCAAGGCTGGCTGCAAACAGCTCCTCGATCTTGGGAACATACATTACGAAGTTGCAGTTATCTTCAAGATCGTAGTTGCCGCCGGTGGTGATCCCCATTAAGTAAGCTCCGCGGCTCTTAACCTCTAACATGTTGCTGACGGTCTTCTCGTAAAGCTCCTGCTGAGTAAGTACACCGATGACAAGAGTTCCGTCTTCGATAAGACTTATGGTTCCGTGCTTAAGCTCACCTGCGGCATACGCTTCGGAGTGAATGTAGCTTATCTCCTTAAGCTTTAAGCTGCCTTCAAGACAAATCGCATAGTCAATACCACGTCCTATGAAGAAGATATCCTTGGCATTTGAATACTTACTTGCAAACCACTGAACACGCTCGGTATCCTCTAAGATCTTCTCGATCTTGTCGGGAATGGACTTAAGCTGCTTTATGTAATATTTGTAATCCTCATCGGATATGAGATCTTTAACCTTACCGAACTTAACAGCCAGACAGTACATAGCCATAAGCTGTGTGTTATAAGCCTTTGTGGTGGCAACTGCGATCTCGGGACCTGCGAGTGTATAGAATACACTGTCTGCTTCACGTGCTATGGAGCTTCCCACAACGTTAACGATGGCGATGGTCTTTATTCCCTGCTCCTTTGCAAGACGAAGGGCAGCAAGGGTATCGGCGGTCTCACCGGACTGGCTTATTAAGATCACCCTTGAATCCTTGACAAGAATGGGATTTCTGTATCTGAATTCGGAGGCAAGTTCAACCCTGACGGGGATCTTTGCAAGTGTCTCGATAACGTACTGTGCAGCCACACCCACATGCCATGCGGAACCGCAGGCAACGATGTAAAGCTGGGAGATCTCCCTGATATCATCTTCGGTAAGTCCCATCTTCTCAAGATCGATGTCATCGTCATCGTTCAGAACGCTTGTAAGCGTATCGTTAATTGCCCTGGGCTGCTCGTGGATCTCCTTCATCATGAAGTGCTCGTAGCCGTCCTTTTCGGCCGCTGCCGCATCCCATGTGATCTCAACAGGATCCTTGTGGATCTCATCACCGTTAAGGTCATAGAAATGAGCCTCTCCGGGAACGAGACGTGCAAACTCAAGGTTGCCGATATAATATACATTTCTGGTATGCTTAAGGATCGCGGGAACATCCGAAGCAACAAAGGTCTCACCACCTTCGACGCCGATGATCATGGGGCTGTCCTTACGTGCAACCCAGATCTCGTCCGGATGATCCTTGAACATCAGCTCAAGTGCATAGGATCCGCGGATACGTACCATTGTTTTTGCAATGGCATCTATGGGGCCTAACTTATATTTCTTGTAATAGTAATCAACGAGCTTAATGGCAACTTCGGTATCGGTCTCACTGTAGAACTGATAACCGTGGCTTAAAAGCTTTTCTTTAAGTTCCTGATAGTTCTCGATGATACCGTTGTGAACACCGACTACTTCGGATTCAACGGGGCCTGATCCGGATCCGGTACAGTTTCCGCTTACATGGGGATGCGCATTTGCCTGGCTGGGCACACCATGGGTTGCCCATCTTGTATGACCGATACCGCAGGTTCCCTTAAGGGCACGTCCGTCATCGATCTTGTCGGCAAGGTTTCTCAACCTTCCCACTGCCTTAACAACCTCTGCGGGATTCTCTCCGTCACGAACAACAAGACCCGCCGAGTCATATCCTCTGTATTCAAGCTTTGACAGACCGTCCAGAAGGATCGGTGCAGCTTCCTTTTCTCCAATGTATCCTACTATACCGCACATATAGTTTTCTCCTTTAACATAAAATGAGTTTCCTTTGTGAAGTTCCGGGTCGGAAAATCTGCCCGGCACAATAAAAAACAGCGTAATCATTATATCACAGGAATGATGATTACGCCATTTTTATTATCTGTATTATTTCTTAACGAAATTTAAACATAGAAAAGCATCTGACCGTATGTGGGATAAGGTAAAAGTTCATCGGGAATGAGTTCTTCCGTAGGATCCATCACAGCCCTTAATGCCGCCATATCCTCAACAACATGATCACGATAGAACCTTGCCTGCTCCATGGGATCTGCAATAGTCTCGGCCTTTTTTGTGTCCTCTCCAAGCCTGTCAACAAGCTCGGAAATCTTCTCGTAAGACTCGGAAAGCTTCGTTAAAAGTTTCTCCTGAGCCCCTGTAGGAATCGAAGCAGAGATCTCCTTCTTTGTGATGATGGAATCGGCGATCTCATCGCAGTAGTCCTGAACTGCGGGAAGGAACTGCTTACGTACCATATCCTGCATGGTAAGAGTCTCTATATGAAGAGTCTTGGTATAATTCTCAAGCTGGATCTCATATCTTGACTCAAGCTCGATCTCGGTAAGAACGGCGAACTTTGAGAAAAGATCGATGGCCTTCTTACTCTTTAAAGCAGGGATCGCATCGGGAGTGGACTTAAGATTGTAAAGACCTCTCTCCTTTGCTTCTTCGATCCATTCATCGGTATAACCGTTTCCGTTAAAGATGACTCTCTTATGCTTATCCATTGTATCTCTGACAATGTCAAGAACCCTGCCTGCGATCTTGTCCTGAGGTACGCCTTCAAGTTCCTCGGCGATCTTTGAAAGTTCGTCTGCAACTGCGGTATTCAGGATCGTATTGGGCGTTGCAACGGAAGCGGATGATCCGAGGGATCTGAACTCGAACTTGTTACCCGTGAATGCGAAGGGTGAAGTTCTGTTTCTGTCGGTGTTGTCCTTTCTGAAGTGAGGAAGAACGGTTGCGCCGATGGACATCATGGAACGCTCGGACTTGAAGTAGGTTCCGTTCTCTATCGCTGAAAGAACTGCCGTAAGTTCATCACCAAGGAAAATGGAAATGATCGCGGGAGGCGCTTCGTTTGCTCCAAGTCTGTGATCGTTTCCGGCACTTGCAACGGATAATCTCAAAAGGTCGGCATAATCGTCAACCGCAGCAATGACTGCAGAAAGAAAAACAAGGAACTGCGTATTTTCCGCAGGTGTCTTTCCGGGATCAAGGAGGTTAACCCCCGTATTTGTGATCATTGACCAGTTGTTGTGCTTACCGGAACCGTTGATGCCCGCAAAAGGCTTCTCATGAAGGAGGCATACATAACCGTGACGGTCCGCAACCTTCTTCATGACTTCCATGGTCAACTGGTTGTGATCCACGCCAACGTTGGTGGTGTCATACACCGGTGCCAGTTCGTGCTGGCAGGGCGCAACCTCGTTGTGTTCGGTCTTGGCGGGAATTCCGAGTTTCCAGAGCTCCTCGTCAAGATCATGCATGTAAGCGGCTACTCTGGGCTTTAAGATACCGAAATAGTGATCGTCCATCTCCTGACCTTTGGGAGGCATTGCACCGAAAAGGGTACGTCCCGTAAAGATCAGATCCTTTCTTGCCGCGTAGTCTTCTTTGTTTATCAGGAAATATTCCTGCTCCGCGCCTACTGTGGTGGAAACCGTGGAAACATCGGTCTTTCCGATAAGGTGAAGTACCTTAACCGCTTCCTTGCTGAGTGCTTCCATGGAACGAAGCAAAGGTGTCTTCTTATCAAGGGCTTCCCCTGTGTAAGAACAAAACGCTGTGGGAATGCAAAGGGTTCCGTCCTTTATGAAAGCCGGTGAGGTGGGATCCCATGCCGTATATCCCCTGGCCTCGAAGGTAGCTCTCAATCCGCCGGAAGGAAAGCTTGATGCATCGGGCTCACCCTTTACAAGTTCCTTTCCGGAAAACTCCATTATGATATCTCCGTTATCAAGGGGAGAAATGAAACTGTCGTGCTTCTCAGCCGTAAAACCGGTAAGAGGCTGGAACCAGTGTGTATAATGTGTGGCGCCGTTTTCGACAGCCCACTCCTTCATTGCGATAGCTACCGCATTTGCGATATCAAGTTCAAGATGCGTACCGTTGTCAATGGTCTTTCTGAGAGCCTTGTAAACATCCTTGGGGAGTTTGTCCCTCATTACCTTGTCGGTAAACACCAGACTTCCGTACATTTCCGGAATTCTTGTTTCCATAACCATTCCTGCCTTTCATGTATATTCAATACAGTCTTTTCTTATTTTACATATTCATCGTCGGGATTGGGATAAACCCTGAAGCAGGGATATCCGCCGTAACGATTGTGATCTGCGGTCCAGACCTCAAGAGCACCGTTGTCCACCCTCTTGACTATCCTCCAGGTATCCACATCGCTGAAATCCATGTTCTTTCCCGGAAGCTTGCCCGAGCGCTTTACCTTATATTGAGGAACAAGATTCGCATTGTGACTTGTGGTACTTGCTCCCATTTCTTTGTTAAGTGCCCAGTAAAAGCCCGTGGAGCCATCGGATCTGCCGAATTCCTTAACCGTTCCGTGGAAGCAGTTATAGGGGTTGCTCTCATTTGAAACTACGAGGTAAACATTGTAAGATTCGGTAACTCCGTTAACTTCTGCGCTTACCTTAACCTTCAGCTTCTCCCATGATTCCCATGCGCCGTACGCCTTATCATCGGAGATCAGCGCGATATTGGCAAGCATGCCTATCCTCTCGCCCGTTGCAAGATCCCTTGCACGTTTCGATTTGTTAATGTATTGGACAAACATGGGAGTTACAACACCCACGATGACCACCATTATGGCAACAGCGACAATAAGCTCAATGAGCGAAAAGCCCTTGTTCTTTTTCCCGTCTCCGAATAATACGCCCCTCATCATTCTTCCTCCAAACTGTTATACGGTATCGGATGAAAAACAAATTACTATAGAGAAGAATACCCCTTTTTTACTGCCTTCGCAAGTAACAACGTTATATAAGGAGGCCTGCGAGCCATATGAGCGCAAGATGTGCGGGATAATATATGTAAAAGAAATACTTGCTTCCCTTCCTGCCACGTTCTCCCGAATATAGTTCGATCAGTATCAGCGCCCCAAGGCAGAACCACTGGTACCACGCAAGTGTCATGCTCAAAACTGCAAGCCCTGCTGCCATAAGCCATATCCCGTATCTTTTTCCCCTCCCCATGTAAGCAAGAAGCGGAAACAAAACACCAAATATGCCGTAATCCACATAAAATCCGGAATTCTTAAACAATGCAGGAAAAACAACACAAACCGTCACATCCACCGCAAGTATAAGCACAAAAAGCAGCACCGCAGGAATCTCAATGCGTTCTTTTTCGAAGGCATTCTTATATGCAAAGATCGTTGCAATGGAAAAAGAAAACGTGATCAGTATTCCAAGATAAAGGCTTCTGTCCGCCGCAAAATAAACGGCCTGACACAGAACTCCCAATATGAACACCCTTAAGAAGTAACGAAGCCTGTTTTTGGTATAGAAACATCCTTCCGCGATCATGAATCCGAAGATCGGGAATGCCAGCCTTCCGATGCAGCGCATGATGAGGTTGTCATTAAAAAGCATGAGCCCCATATGATCTATGGTCATGCTTATCACCGCTATGAGCTTTAAAACGTTTCCGTTGATCCCGGTCTTTTCCATACAGATCCTCTGTTACAGCACTGTTTCCAAACCTTTAACAGCGTTCATTTTACTATATTCAGGACGGATTCTCAAACAAAAAATAAGAGGACTGTTGACAACTGTTTTATACTGTTATATACTGTTTACTGTCCGAGGAGGATATATGCATGCATTTAATAATCAATAACAGTTCAATGATACCTGTGTACGAACAGGTCGTTGACCAGCTTAGACAAAAGATAATGCTGGGAGAGCTTAAGGAGGGCGAAGGCCTGCCTTCCGTAAGGGTTCTGGCCAACGAACTCAAGATAAGCGCCCTGACGGTCAAGAAGGCTTACGATAAGTTGGAGGAGGACGGTCTTGTCATAACGGTCCACGGAAAAGGAACCTATGTGGCCGCCACGGATACTGACTCCGCTGCCGAAGCCAGAAAGAAAGCCGCCGAGGATGAAATGTCCCTCGCGGTTTCAAAGGCGAAGCTGGCAGGCCTTACAAACGACGAAATACGTGAGATTCTTGAGATGATCCTGGAGGATGAATAAATGATCAGATTGGATAAACTTACAAAGGAGTATAAGGATTTCAAGCTTGATATCTCCCTTGAATTACAGCCCGGTACGGTTTACGGACTGATAGGAAAGAACGGTGCCGGAAAGAGCACCACCATAAAGGCGATCTTAGGCCTTATCCGTCCCACTTCGGGAACGGTTGAAGTACTGGGAAAGAGCCCTTCAGACTTTACGGCGAAGGACAAGGCCCTTATAGGTGCCTGCCTTGCTGATTCGGGTTTTGGACGTACTCTGACGGTAAATGACGTGATCTGCATTTTGAAAAAAATGTATACGGATTTCAATGAAGAACGTTTCAAAAAGCAGTGTTTGGATCAGGGACTTCCCTTTGACAAGTCACTCGGAGATTTTTCAACGGGTATGAAAGCTAAGCTCCGTGTGCTCTGTGCCCTTTGCCACAATGCGAAGCTCCTTGTTCTTGATGAGCCCACCGCAGGCCTTGATATCCTGGCGAGAAACGACATCCTTGATATGTTAAGAAATTACATGGCCGAGGATGAAGAACGCTGCATGCTCATCAGCTCCCATATCTCATCCGACCTTGAAGGCCTTTGCGACAAGATCTTAATGATCGGCGAGGGAAGGCTTGTTCTTGAAGAGGATACGGATATCCTGCTTGGAAAATACGGAATCATTAAGGTAAACGACGAAAGTTTCAAGACACTTGATAAAAGCTACATTGTAAGTGCGAAGAAGCAGCCCTACGGTTACGACTGCCTTACAAACGAGAAGCAGTTTTACATGGAGAATTACCCCACTACCGCAATCGAAAACAGCAATATCGACAGTTTGATAATGCTTATGCTCGGAAGCGACAAGAACGCTTTAAAGGAGGAAAAATAAAATGACCGGATTGATCGTTAAAGATATCAGACAGCTTGCTCAGAAAAAGAAATACTTTCTCATGTTCGGAGTGATCGCCCTGATCCTGGCATTCAGCATGGATGACACTTTCATAATCTCATACATTACCATGATAGGAATGATCCTTGCCGTAAGCACAATATCCTATGATGAGTTTGATAACGGACTTGCGTTCCTGATGACTCTGCCGGTCACCAGAAAACAGTATGCTCTGGAGAAGCATCTCTTCGGCTGCTGCCTCATATTCATATCCTGCATCATCGGCTTTGCCCTTCACTTTGTAAGCTGCCTGCTTAAAGGAACGGCCTTTGATATTAAAACCGTTATCCCCACTTCCGTCGTATTTTTTGTGATCTTCTGCGTGATCATGTCGATCCTTGTACCCATAGAGCTTCATTTCGGGATCGAGAAGTCCCGTGTGGTAATGCTCATCCTCTTCGGCGGAGTTTTTGCGATCGGTATACTCGGCAGAACACTTACGGAAAAGTTCAATTTCGACCCTTCCCTTTTAATGCTTAAGTTCCAAAGCATCTCGCCCGCCATACTCATCGGTTTTGGCACGATCGTTACCCTGCTGATCCTTGCGGTAACCACAGGGCTCTCCGCAGTCATTATGGAGAAGAAAGAATTTTAACCAAGGCCAAAGGCCATTCCGATAAGACGCACGATAAGTGCAATGACCCATGCCACTGCGCACTGAAATATAACAAGCCTTAAGGCGGCTCTTCTTCCCGCCTCTCTCCTTACGGAAGCCACCGCTGCAACGCAGGGAGTGTAAAGAAGGCAGAATACAAGGAATGTGAAGGCCGTAAGTCCCGTCATCTCCGCACGAAGGCCTTCCGCTCCTCCGTAAAGGACCGTAAGCATGGAAACCACGCTTTCTTTTGCGAGAAAGCCGGAAATAAGTGAGGTTACGGTCTTCCAGTTACCGAATCCGAGAGGTGCGAATATGGGAGCGATCACACCTGCTATAAGGGCAAGGATGCTCTCCTCTGAATCGGATACCATGTTAAAATAGGGATTAAAGGTCTGTAAGAACCAGACAATAACGGTTCCCACAAATATAACGGTAAAGGCTCTCTGGATAAAGTCCTTGGCCTTATCCCACATCAGCATCGTTACATTCTTTATACCGGGCAGTCTGTAGTTCGGAAGTTCCATAACGAAAGGAACCGCCTCGCCCTTAAATATCGTATTCTTTCCCACAAGCGCGATAAGTATCGCAGTAAGTATTCCTATGAAATAAAGCGACACCGAAACCAGCCCCGAATAAGCAGGAAAAAAGGTTGCCGCAAAGAATCCGTAGATCGGCATCTTCGCACTGCAGCTCATGAAGGGAATAAGAAGCTGCGTCATCTTTCTGTCCCTGTCGGAAGGGAGGGTCCTCGTTGCCATGATTGCCGGAACGCTGCATCCGAAGCCTATGAGCATGGGAACGATGCTTCTTCCCGACAGTCCCAGTTTTCTTAAAAGCTTATCCATGAAAAAGGCAACTCTCGCCATGTATCCGCTGTCTTCAAGCATTGAAAGAAAGAAATAAAGCGTCACTATGACCGGAACGAAGGAAAGCACAGAGCCTACGCCTTCGAATACCGCATCTATCACCAGCGAATGGATCGGTGGTGCCACATTTGCTGCAGTCAGAGCGGCATCGACCACATCGGTCAGTTTGGAAATGAGCAGTGCCAGAATGTCCTGCAAAAAGGCTCCTATCACATTAAAGGACAGGAAAAATACCAGTCCCATTATCAGAATGAAGATGGGGATGGCAGTCCATTTGCCTGTAAAGATCCTGTCAAGCTTTCTGCTCCTTGCATGCTCCTTGCTCTCTTTGGGCTTTATGACCGCCTGGGCGCATATGCGATGAATGAAGGTAAAGCGCATATCCGCTATGGCTGCTGCCCGGTCGAGGCCTCTTTCTTCTTCCATCTGAACAATGATCTTGTTAAGTACTTCCGCATCTGCAGAATGAAGATCAAGGGCTTTTTCAACCAGCGGATCGCCCTCGATCAGTTTGCTTGCTGCGAATCTGATGGGGATTTCCGCCTTCTCCGTATGGTCCTCAATGAGGCTCATTATGGAGTGTATCGCACGATGGACCGCCCCACCGTGATCGTCCTTGCCGCAGAAGTCGGCATTGCCCGGCTTCTCTGCGTACCTGGCGATATGGATCGCATGATCTATAAGTTCTTCTATACCCTGATTCTTTGCAGCCGAAATGGGAACAACGGGCACGCTGATGAGTTTCTCAAGCATATTGATCTTCACCGCTCCGCCGTTTCCCACCATCTCGTCCATCATGTTAAGGGCGATCACCATGGGAATGTCCAGTTCTAACAGCTGCATCGTCAGATACAGGTTTCTCTCTATATTTGTAGCATCAACTATATTGATGATGGCCGAAGGCTTCTCTTCAAGAACAAAACGTCTGGAAACCACCTCTTCGCTTGAGTAAGGGGACATGGAATAAATACCGGGTAAGTCAACGACCTCTGTGTCGGGATAACCGGTGATGGAACCGCTCTTCTTGTCAACGGTGACACCGGGGAAATTGCCCACATGCTGGTTTGCACCTGTCAGACGGTTGAAAAGCGTTGTTTTTCCGCAGTTCTGGTTACCCACAAGAGCAAAGGTCAGCTTGCCTGTCTTCTCTTTTCGCTCCCTGTGGCCGCGCTTGTAATCATGTTCGCTTGCATCCTCACCTATGAAGGGGTGGGGGATCTCTTTCACAAAGGGCTTTTTCGCAGCGTTCTCCGCTTCCTTTGTGCTGCGGACATTTTCGATCTCTATGTTCTCCGCATCGCTTAAGCGGATGGTAAGCTCGTATCCCGAAACCATAAGTTCCATGGGATCGCCCATGGGTGCGTACTTTATCAAAGACACTTCTCCGCCGGGGATCATTCCCATATCAAGGAAGTGCTGCCTTAATGCTCCGGTACCTCCCACGCTTTTTATAGTTGCGGTCTGTCCGATCTTAAGTTCTCTGAGATTCATCTCGTTGTCCTTTACAATGCTTAAAATATTAAAAGAGTGGTATCATACGATACCACCCTTTATCATCTCATTTAATATAATACATCAATCTACGCTGATATCAATATTTTTTCCCGTAAGTCCCACATAAGCGCCTGACTTGGCTTCCGAGCTGTCTGCGTGAGCAATAAGCCACTTGTTACGTGCCCAGAGAAGGCCGTCCTCTTCGTTCTTAACCTTTATTTCAGGCTTATCGGTGTTCGTTCCCTTGGGAAGAACAATGGCTACACGGAAGCCGTCGATGCCTTCCTGCTGGCAGGGAGCATAATGAAGAGTGTCCTCATATACCAAAACAACATCGCCCTTGTCTGCGGTAAATGCAACAACGTCTTTGGTGTCAAGCTTTCCGTCATGGATATCGGATGCCTTTGCAAGAAGAAGAACAAAAGCCGTTGTTCCGATGTTAAGCTCGCAACCCCTGTGATACTCAAGGCAGTTAAGCTTTGTATTTCTTCCCCAGCACATACCTACCTGAACAGGCATTCCGCCGTAAGCACGATCGGTAAACTCCTTATAAAGATCCGTACATGCCTCAAGGCTGTCGATAGCGGGCTCGTAAGCCACACCCTCTGCGGGAAGATCGATCTTCTCCATTGCACTGAGCAAAGGAGCAACATCATAGCCCTTAAGGACTTTTCCGTATTTCTCAAACAATTCACTGTGAACAGATACAAATTTCACGATGTAACCCTCCTGTTTTTTCATGATATTTTAAAGCCCTTCCGGGCAATCTCACCACTTGTGATTTTACCATGAAGGGCTCATTTTGTAAAAACAATCTTTTTGTTTTTCCTCAGATCTCAGACCTTTCTTTCGTAATCGATAAGCGTCATCGCATCATTCACCTTCTGTTCTTCTCCCACACGGACAAATCCGCACTTTTCATAGAGGTGACAGTTGCCGGGTTCTTCCTTTATGGTGGAGAGTTTCCAGACCTTTGCCTCCGGATGAAGTTCAAAGGATTTTAGGATCGCCACATGGCCGATGCCCTGATCCTGATACTTCGGATGTATGAACAAGGGGCTTATATAATATGTCGAAGGGCCGTCACAGGTCTTGTATCCGAGATTCACCGCTCCTACCCTGGCTCCGTCCTTGACTATGAAATAATACCTGCGGTTCAGCTGCTTTGTCCTTGCAATGACCTTTTCAATTGGCTCAATTGCTGGAGAACCTTCATCGTGATACTTCTCATACAAAGGCATGAAGCTGTCGATCTGTAACGAGTAAAGCTGCTGGATCTCGTCATCTCTGACTTCCTCGAGTTTCACACGGTTCATCATCTCCGTGACTCCCCGTCCCGGGAGGTTAAAACGTTTCTTTATCATCTGTGCCACAACGTCGGGCTCCAGATCCGTATTGTCGATCTTTATGTAATTCTCAAAAGGTATCTCACCGTCACGGCTTACCAGCCTGTATTTCGTTTCTTCACGGATCATTCGATCCTGAGAAACCGTTATGTCACGCTTGGAAGCTTTGTTCTTAAGCCGGTTCTCCGTTTTGTTGCGTTCAAGCCTTACCGCCTGATCCGCCACAAGTTCAACGTAGTAAACGGTTCCGCCTGTAGCTTCGAACCTGTCGGTAATACCCTTTATGTAATCCCAGTCCGACTGCATGTCAAAGGCCCACATGTAGGTAAAGATCATACCTTCATAGCCGGTCTTTAAAAACGCATCGATGATGTCCTCTCTTAATTTACTCACCACAACGCCGTCAAACTTTCCGAATATCTCGATGACGGGCTCGATCATCATGTGATTGTGAAAGAGCCTGTAGTCCGTGATCTTCATCAGTTCCTGGCCAACGGTCATCTTGCCCACTGCGCCGCTTCCTATGATAACGATTAAATTCATTTTGTTCTTCCCCTTTAAAGTATTTGGAAGATATTGTACATCATAGTCGCATCACATACAACGCAGGGGCAAAGGTTTTATTCCACGTTCTTAAGCGCCACGTCAAGAGGAATACGTTTGATCCTTATGAAATCCAGGATCGATACGAAGGCGTAGCCCACCAGAAGGTAGACCACCGCAAGCACCGCCGATGCGGGTTTTAAGAAGAATGCGAAATAACCGTCCATCTGGAGCATGAATACCCTGAAGATCCGGATCATAAGGTAAAAGCCGATGGCAAAACCGGCTAAGGAGCAGACAGTTACCACCACGGCTGTGGGAATGATGTATAAAGAGCCGATCTCTTTGTTCTTAAATCCCAGTATCTTTGCCATGGATATGGACTGCTCGTTTCTTTCGATGATGATCTTCGCAAGAAGGTAGATCAGTGCAGCCGCAAGAACAACAAGGGCGTACTTGAATATGCCCACGATTCCGCCAATAGAATGGGTAAGCTGTACCGTGATCTTCGTTATGTCCTCTGAGGTGATGACGGTTGCGATATTCTGCTCATCAAGGTCCGTGATCTCGTTCTTTGAGAAGAATCCCGAAAACTCATCTTCTTCTTTTTCAAAGACGGATCTGAAGCTTGTGTCATCCATGAAAGCCGCTACGGCTCCGTCATAATCAACGCTTCCCGAAACCTTGAACTCGTAGGATTTATTCTCGTACTCTGCGTTGAGTTTGAGAGTGTCGCCTTTGCGAATACCGAATTTCTTGGAGAACGCACTTGAGATCAGCACTTCTCCTTCTTTAAGGCTGCTGCCGAGATTGATAAACCCGCTGTTGTCGATTATTCCGTATACGGTCACGCTCTCATCGCCTCCACTTCCCATTCCGGTCCTGAAGGAGCTTTCCTTCTTGGGATACAAAAGCGTTGTGGCAAGAAAAGGTTCAGCGGTCTTTTCAGCTGTTTCTATGACATTTCCATCTTCGTCCCGGTAATCCATCAGCATATACTGATAGTCCGCAAACATCATGTTGCCGGCTTCGTCTGCGTAATGATTAAGGGAATCGGGGAGTCCGAAGGCAAAGCACATCATCAGTTCTATAAAAACAACACCGAACATTAAGATCCCATAGTTTGGCATGTTCTGGAAAAGGATCCTTAACCTGAATCTTCTTAAGAAGGACCAGGAAGGAAGCCTGCGGGCTTTGGTGCGTTTGCTCTTTGAAAGGTCATGCCGTAAGAACCTTAAGGGGCTTAACTGAAGCTTCTTTACTATCACGAAAAGGTTGACAAAGAACATGAGCAAAAGCGGAATAACGGTTGTTTTTACAAGGGCCGTATTGCTCCAGACCGAATAGGCGGTGGGCAGGCTGTAGCTCTCATAATAAAGGTTTATCGCCACATTCTTAAATGCGGTATAGCCCAGGACATTTCCGATCACAGCGCCCAAGATGGTGACTACTACGGGCATTGACATATAATGAACCACAAGTTCACGTTTGCTGTAGCCGGAAGCACGTAAGGTTCCTATAACGGAAGCTTCTTTGTCGATAGTGTTGCTTATTGTTATTGCAAAAATAAAGGCTATGACACCGATGAGGATATAGCAGAGGATCGCCGTTCCTGCAGAGTCTCCCTCGATATCGCTTACGGCAAAGTTGCTGGCCTGTCTTAAATATTCGGGGAGATAGTCATCTATCTCGTTGTCAAAAACAAGGGACTGAGTGATAAGCGCCTTTAAGAATGCGCCCGAATTGTCCGCCTTTTCAACCCTGTCGGCGGGAGCATCCACATATTTGAAAGCGTAATTGTAATGGATCCTGGACTTTAGGTTTGCAAAGGCTTCCGGCGTTACCATGGCAACGTCGAATCCGAAAGCATCAAACATAAGGTCCGTATTGGATTCGTGCAATGTAAGATAATTAACGTATGACAGAAGTCCCACAACCTTAAACTGCTTCTTTCCGACCTTGATAGTGTCACCAAGCCTGATGCCTACATTGTCGGCATGCATTCTGTCAATGGCGATCTCATCGGAACTCTCGGGAGCCCGACCTTCAAGGAAGGAGGCCTTGTCGATCTCGGAATCGCTTCTGTATATACGCACATTTGATGTGTGTGAGCCGGCTTTTTCTTCTTCCTCGCGATAGAAATGCTCGTAAATGACCGTTTTGACCGGTGTAAACTCATCATTGAGGTTGTATCTGTCCGCCACCTTGTCCCATTCTTCGTCCACTTTCTCCACTACCTTGTCATGGGCTTCTTTGTAGGCATCCTCTGCGGCGGTCCTGAATTCCTCCGATTCTCTTGCCTCTTTGATGGCTTCATCATAAGAAGCATCTATGGCAGTGTCGATCTGTTCCTTTATCACATCTTCATCAGTGATGCCATAAGCTTCGCACTGAGCGCGTACGGCCTCTTCTATGGCCGATTCTACCTGTGAATCCAGTTCTTCTTCGATGGCATCCGCAACTTCCTTGTCAGCTTCTTCGATGCCTTTGTTTATGTAGTATTCCCTTACATCGGCCTTTTCGCCGGTGCTTATGGCATCCAGCATTTCCTGTGAAGCGCGTTTTGACAGTTCAAAACGGCCGTCTTCCAGATTAAGGACCTCACGGCCGGAATAAACCGCTTCCAGCATTCCGTCGTGTCCCACATACATTCCCGAGATAACTCCGATCATGACCACCATGAAAACGATTATGACCAGATATTTGTGCCAGTCGGACTTAAGTTCTCTCGGGATCCTTTTGATAAGAGGATTTCTCATTGTTTTTTTCCCTCCTTACCACTCAAGGTCCATGGCCGAGGTCTTGGTTTCGTTTATATCATTGTGACGTACCACGCCGTCTCTTAATTTGATGACATGATCCGCCATGTATTTGATCGCTTCATTGTGGGTAACCATGATGACTGTGCTTCCGAACTTCCTGTTGCAGTCCTCGATAAGGGCGAGGATCTCCTTGGAAGTCTTGTAATCCAAAGCACCGGTGGGCTCGTCGCACATAAGAATATCGGGATTCTTGACAACGGCTCTTCCGATGGAAACTCTCTGCTGCTGTCCTCCCGATAGCTGATTTGGATATTTGTATTTGTGATCCTGAAGTCCGAGGGTCGTAAGTACCTCCTCGACATCAAGGGGTTTGTCCGAAAGATAAGCCCCTACCTCGATGTTCTCCTTGACATTGAGATTGGGAATGAGATTGTACATCTGGAACACATATCCAAGATGCTTTCTTCTGTAAAGTGTGAGCTGGGACTCGTTCATTTCTTCAAGCTTGTCACCGTTGATGCTCACAAAGCCCTCATCGGGAGTATCGATGCCTCCGATGATATTTAAAAGGGTGGATTTTCCCGATCCGGAGGGCCCGAGAAGAACGCAGAACTCACCTCTCTTAACGGTAAAGTTCATTCCGCGCAGAACTTCCTGCCTTGCCTCTCCGCTTCCAAAGCTTTTTTTAAGATCTTTTATCTCAAGAAAATTCTCGTTCATAAAATTCCTCCAGGCGTTCAAAAGTTTCTTCCCCAATCGCACGTTCTATGAGACGCGCTTCCTGTGCGGCCGTTTTGGGGCTCACACCAAGTCCTATCAGGACTTTATTTATAAGCATATGTTTTTTGCTGACTTCTTCCGCTAAAGACCTTCCGTTTTCCGTTAAGCATATATGACCCTTAGGGTCGATATATATCATCTGCAATTCCCGTAGTCTCTTCATCGTAACGCTTACCGTGGGTTTCGTCACTCCCATGTCCGTCGCCACATCAATGGCTCTGACGCACCCTTTTGAGTTCTGAAGAGACAGGATCGTCCTAAGATAATCTTCCGTTGAATTGTTGGTGTTCATTTCCTATCCCCTGTTTATTCGGTTAGTTTTTCGCTAACTGTGTTGGAAAAATAAAAGGCGTTTCGCCCCCTATTTTCCGTGGCACGAACCGCCCATTGCACATCCTGCACAATTACCTCCGCAGGAGCCGCTTTTTCCGTTCTTTTTGTCCTTGACAATGCTTCGCACAGCAAAGAAAACGATCACGGCAAGTATAGCAATAACGACTATCGTACCCAGATTGTTTACGATGAAATCCATCATATCTGTCCTTTCATAAATCCTTCCGGGGGGATGAGATCTCATCCCCCGGAAGATGTGTGAACTTACACTCTTACTTTCTGTGTAAGCTTTGTTGCTTCAGAGTATTTCTTAAAGAATAACATATATATTATAGCCGCAAGGAATGCGATTGCAAAGATAAGTCCGATCACACTGATGTTGCCTGTGAAAAGTCCGCCGAACTGGGTGATCATAAGAGAGATCACATACGCAAATCCGCACTGATATGCGATCGCGAACCATGTCCACTTTGCATTGTTCATTTCACGCTTGATGGCACCGATGGCTGCGAAGCAGGGTGCACAAAGAAGGTTGAATACAAGGAAGGATAAACCTGTAACGCTTGTAAATACCTGTGCGATAGCCTGATGTGTGCTAAGCTCTCCGCCGCCGTAAAGAACGCCCATTGTTCCTACGATGTTTTCCTTTGCAACAAGGCCTGTGATGGATGCCACTGCTGCCTGCCAGTTACCCCAGCCGAGAGGGATAAAGATCCAGGCAATAGCGTTCCCCACCTTGGCGAGGATAGAAGATGCGACTTCTTCTTCCTCGACCATTCCGAAACCTCCGTTCGTAAAGCCAAAATTTGAAAGGAACCATATAACGATCGTTGATAGGAGGATTATGGTACCTGCCTTCTTAATGAAGGACCAGCCGCGCTCCCACATGGAACGGAGGACATTTCCAAGAGTGGGCATGTGGTAAGCGGGAAGCTCCATTACGAAAGGTGCAGGATCTCCGGCAAAAAGCTTTGTCTTTTTAAGCATTACACCCGAAATGATGATAGCAGCCATTCCGAGGAAATATGAACCTGTAGATACCCATGCGCTTCCGCCGAAGATCGCGCCTGCGATCATTCCGATAAAGGGAAGCTTTGCTCCACAGGGAATAAATGTTGTAGTGATAATGGTCATACGACGGTCACGTTCATTCTCTATGGTACGTGAAGCCATGATTCCGGGAATTCCGCAGCCGGTACCTACCAGCATGGGAATGAAGGATTTACCGGAAAGACCGAAACGTCTGAAGATACGGTCGAGCACGAAAGCGATACGTGCCATGTATCCGCAGGCCTCAAGGAATGCAAGCATTAAGAAAAGAACAAGCATCTGAGGCACGAATCCCAGAACCGCACCTACGCCGGCTACGATGCCCTTGAGGATAAGGCTCTTAAGCCAGTCTGCTGCACCTACAGCATCAAGAAGGGATTCAACAAGTACGGGAACACCGGGAACCCAGACACCATACTCGGCGGGATCGGGCTCGTCAAAACCGTTCTCTTCGAAATATTCGATTGCTTCGGTAAAGGACATTCCGATGACATCGTCGCCCGCATTGTCGGGAACCGCATCGTAATATACTGTCATTTCGTCGACTGCAAGAGTTTCTTCATCTTCAACTTCAACCGTCGAAGTTTCCGGTCCTGTCACTTCCTTCATCTCTGCGATAAGTGCGTCGCCGTCAAACTCTTCGTCTTCAACATCGAATTCAACGTAAGCGCCTGCAGCGTTCATTGCATCGCTGTAAGCTCCGGCAGCATCTTCAGCTTCGCCGCTTCCGATACCCAGAAGGTGATAACCATCACCGAAAAGTCCGTCATTAGCCCAGTCGGTTGCTGATGCACCTACGCCAACCATGGCGATCCAGTATACAAGGAACATGACAGCTGCGAAAATGGGAAGTCCGAGCCATCTGTTGGTAACGATCTTATCGATCTTATCGGAGGTTGTAAGCTGTCCGGCATTTTTCTTTTTATAGCAGGACTTGATGACCTCTGCGATATATACGTATCTTTCGTTTGTGATGATGCTTTCCGCGTCATCATCCAGTTCTTTTTCCGCTGCCTTGATATCGTTTTCGATATGCTGAAGCTTATCCGAAGGGATATTCATCTGCTCAAGCACCTTATCGTCACGCTCAAAGATCTTGATGGCGTACCATCTCTGCTGCTCCTCGGGCATGTCGTGAACGATGGCCTCCTCGATGTGAGCGATGGCATGTTCAACTGGGCCTGAGAAGGTGTGAAGAGGAACGGTCTTGCCGTTCTTAGCAGCCTTTACTGCCTCTTCAGCCGCATCCATAACGCCTTCGCCCTTAAGTGCCGAAAGAACAACAACCTTGCAGCCGAGTGCTCTTGATAACTCGTCAATCTTAATGACATCGCCGCTCTTCTTAACGATATCCATCATGTTAACCGCAACAACAACGGGAATGCCAAGCTCGGTAAGCTGCGTTGTGAGGTATAAGTTTCTCTCAAGGTTTGTTCCGTCGATTATATTAAGTATTGCATCGGGTCTTTCACCGATAAGATAATTTCTTGCTACCACTTCTTCCAAAGTGTAGGGAGAAAGTGAATAAATACCGGGAAGGTCGGTGATGGTCACATCATCATGCTTCTTTAATTTTCCTTCCTTCTTTTCAACCGTAACGCCGGGCCAGTTTCCGACAAACTGATTGGAACCGGTAAGGGCATTGAAAAGTGTTGTTTTTCCGCTGTTGGGGTTACCCGCAAGTGCGATCCTTATGCTCATCTTTTTATTCTTCCTTTCCGTTACTCTACTTCGATCATTTCCGCATCGGCTTTACGAAGGGAAAGTTCATAATTTCTTACGGTCACCTCAATGGGATCTCCCAGAGGCGCAACCTTGCGCACATACACTTCCGTGTTCTTCGTGATGCCCATGTCCATGATCCTGCGCTTTACGGCGCCTTCACCATGAAGCTTGACTACCTTCACGGTTTCACCGATCTTAACATCTCTTAATGTTCTCAATTCTTCATCCTCCCTATACCATGATTTTTCTTGCCAGTTCGTCGCTGACGGCAACCCTGCTCTCTTTGACCTTGACAATGAGATTCTCACCCAGCGAATTGATGACGCTGACTTCGCTTCCCACAACAAAACCAAGATCCTCAAGGTGCTTTTTAACTTCAGGCGTTCCGCCTATTCTCTTAACGATCACGGGCGCACCCGTTTCTGCATAAATAAGAGGCATCATAGTTTCCTCCCGCCTTTCTCGTGATTAGCATAAGCTAACCAACTGTCAAAAAAAGAATGGTTAGCAACCTCTAACCGTGTCCCATTATAGTTAGACCATGCTAACCTGTCAAGTGCATTATTTATAAATTTTTAACATTTTTATGAGTTTTTTTGTCTTGTATGATATACTTTGTTTTGATAAGGTGTTGCTAACAGGAAAAACAAAAAGGGGATAAGATCATGGCATTACTGGAATCCGGAGAAATGTATTTGGAAGCAATATATGTCCTTTCGCAGGAATCTTCTGCCGTGCGCGGAATAGACGTCGGTGATTATCTTGGATACTCCAAGCCCTCTGTCAGCAGGGCCCTCGGACTTCTTCGCGATCAGGGCCTGATAATCAGAGACAATGACGGATTTATCAAGCTTACCGAAGCAGGCGAAGCCAAGGCAAGTAACATTTACGAGCGTCATACAGTTCTCACCCGGATGCTCTTAAATCTCGGTGTCGATGAAGAAACCGCTTCGGAGGATGCCTGCAGGATAGAGCACTATATCAGCGATACGACTTTTAATGCGATAAAAAAACATATGAAGGAACACGAAGAGGCATAGGAAACCTATGCCTCTTCTTTTTCGAAATTACTATGCTCTCGTTATTTCGTTTAACACAATCGCAAGCTCGCCGTCTTCAACAAGTTTTGTTTCTGCAAAAAGGTCTCCGCATTCAATGCTGTAGTCACCCTTAAATGCTTCAACAGTTACAAATCCGTTTTCATCGGTGACTGCGGAGATGTCGGTCCACCACTCATCCCTTACAAGCGCCCGCAACATATGATATGAAGGCTTCTTTGAATTATCAAGTCTGATATATCCGCTGGGAGCTTTGAGCCATGCTCCGTCCCTGTAATCCCAGGTGGTAATTGCCTCTACCAAAGGATGTGCAAAGAGAGTTCTGTACATCTCCTCTATCTCGCGGGCCTGTCTCTCTTCTCCTTCGGGAGTTGAAGGCCATTCGTCAACCTGCCAGTCGTTAAGGTCCACGATGTGCTTGGGCATAATGTCGCCGGATATCAGCGTATTCTCGGTAAAGTGGATCGGTAAACCGAAATGGGAGAAACGCTCAAGAACTTCTTCCAGCTTTTCAAGTCCCCAGTAGCCCTGGTGCTGGTGGGACTGGATGCCTATGGCACTTATGGGAACGCCGGCATTTAAGCAGCCGTCGATCAGTATCTCGTAATTGATGGATGTATTAAAATCATTCAGAAGAAGAACTGCGTCGGGATTATCTGCATGAGCACGTTCAAAAACTTCTTTAATAAGTCCTACTCTGCCCTTTTCCTTGCATATTCTTGTTATGGCATTGTCGTACTTGTCAAAGATGGGCATGATAACGACTTCGTTGATAACATCCCACATATCAATGACACCTTTAAAGCCCGTAACCTCTCTGTCGATACGCTCCAGCTGCTTCTTCATGATGGTCTCGTTATCATATTGCATCAGCCAGTCTGCGCAGGCAGTATGCCAGCAAAGGGGATGGCCCTTTACCTTTACGCCCTTGCTCTTAAGAAATTCCGCAGTCTTCATTATGGCGTCCCTGTTTGTTTTTCCTTCCACCGGTTCGTATTGGCCCCAGTAAAAAGGAAGGGTTCCGTAATTGAAAATGTCAAGCCAGCTTTCCGCGATCTGCCGATGTTCCTCGTCTCCCTGCATTACATAAGGAATGAAATCAAAAGCGCCGCATCCGAAAAGAAAACTGTGGTTCGTCTGTCTGATTCCTACTTTGGCGTTCTTTAGAGGGTTGCCCTGCGCATCCGTTAACTTTAATACCTTCGTGACTTTTCTGTGAGATGTGTCCATAAAATGATACCCCTTTCTTGGATTAAGCTGCGTAACAAAGGAATGATACCCGATTCGGGACATTGTTTCCGCTATATTTCCGACAATATCATTATCATTTTTTGACTTTTTCCGCATTTTAAGAAAACTTCCAAAAATGTGCGAAAAATGATGCTTCCATCACAGGAGCATCCTTTTTTGTATCCGGGATCGTCTTTATGATTGACGCATCATTGCCGCAATATTACAATTTAATCAAATATACGGAGGAACAATAAATGGTCAATTGCCCCTATTGCAAAGAACTTATAGGTACCGATCTTGACAGCTGCCCTTTTTGTTATCATACGTTTACTGACCGGGACAGGGAAAAGATGAAGGAGCCCGAGATCGAACTTTGGAACAGAAAACAGGAAGAAGTGAAGCTTGCTTACAGACAAAGGGTTATGCTGTTCATCGCGACAGCGATCGGGGCAGGATTGCTTTATCTGTGCTTCATGTTGCTTATGCATTTCGGACTTGATGACAGTGTCTGGATGTACATATTGGCGGTCGTGGCCGTTGTTTTTATTGCTGTGCAGACTTACCTGTATTACAAACTCTGCCGATGTCCCCATTGCGACAGGCTCATTTACAGAAACGGCGGGGACTATTGCAAGTGGTGCGGGAAAAATATAAGATAGGCCGGAAAATCGACTATGGTCAAAGAACTTGCCAAAAGGCACAACGGAATTGCTACAAAAATCACGTTTTGCAATAAGTAAAAATATGGTATCATTAATAAAGAAGCAAAGGCGCTTACGAAATGTCGGCGTGCTTTGCTTTTTTTGTGGAGTAAAAACGATGGAGGGTGCAGATATGGCAGCGTTTGAACGTGTACTGTCCGGAATACCGGAAATGGACAAGTCTATTGATAATATCAGGCTCGGAGACAATGTTGTGTTCAGGGTTTCCGAACTGTCGGAGTTTAAGCTGTTCATGGATCCTTACATTGAGCAGGCAAAAAAGGATAAACGAAATATAATCTATTTCAGATTTGCCGCTCATGAGCCCCTGGTGAATGACTGCCCGGAGGTGAAAACATACGCTGTTTTGCTAACCCATCGTTTTGAAACCTTTACCGTGGATATTCACAATATCATCGAAAAAGAAGGGAAGGATGCCTTCTATGTCTTTGACTGCCTTTCGGAAATGCAGGCACGATGGGCAACAGATCTTATGATGGGGAATTTCTTCCGCGTGACCTGCCCGTTTCTTTTTATTCTTGATACGGTGGCTTTTTTTCCGATCATAAGGGGAAAGCATTCGGTTCAGGCGGTAAACAAGATCCTGAATACCACCCAGCTTTTCTTCGATGTGTATTCTGATAACAAGAACGTATATGTCCGTCCGGAGAAGGTATGGAACAGAAATTCCGATACCATGTTCCTGCCCCATACCTATGATCCCGAAACGGGCGAATTCAGGCCCATACTTGACGGTGTTAAATCCAGCAGATTCTACCAGGCCCTGGGAAAGGCTCAGCGGTCTGCGGAAGAACAATATTCGGATTCCTGGGACAGATACTTCAATCGCGTCAAACTGCTTAAAGAAAGCGGCGCGGACATAACGGATGAATGTCATCGGATGTGTGACATCATGATGACAAGAGACGATAAGATGCGACTGATGGTAAAGAAGCATTTTACACCGGAGGATTATTTTGCGGTAAGGGACCACATGGTGGGAACCGGAATGATCGGAGGCAAGGCCTGCGGAATGCTTCTGGCAAGAGCGATCATAAGGAATAAAGAGCCGGACATCAGCGAAGTGCTGGAACCCCATGATTCTTTTTACGTGGGATCCGACCTTTATTATACCTATATAGTTGATAACAACCTCTGGGATACGAGGATAAAGCAAAGGACGGAAGAAGGGTATTTTGAACTGGCGCAGGAATTTGCTGATAAGATAATGGGCGGCACTTTTTCCGATGCCATGCGGGATCAGTTTGTCAGGATCATTGAATATTACGGACAGGATCCGTATATCATCCGATCCAGTTCCATTCTTGAGGACGGTTTCGGAAATGCGTTTGCGGGGAAATATGAATCCGTATTCTGTGTAAACAGGGGAAACCTCGAGGAAAGGCTCGATGAGTTCGAACATGCCATAAAGATTGTTTATGCAAGTTCAATGAGTCTGTCAGCCCTTGACTATCGTAAGAGGCGAGGCCTTGATAAACGTGACGAGCAGATGGCGCTTCTGATCCAGCGTGTATCCGGTTCTTACTATGGGGCAAATTATATGCCCTGCGCTGCCGGCGTAGGCTATTCATACAGTCCCTACAGGATTATGAAGGATTCGGATCCTGCTGCGGGAATGCTGAGGCTTGTAATGGGACTCGGAACTTCCGCCGTAGACAGAACGGAGGGTTCATATCCGAGGATCGTCAATCTTGACATGCCTGAGAAAACATCTTATTCTTCTTCGGCAGATAAGCACAAGTTCTCTCAGGGTAAGGCAGAGGTCATCAATATGACCGAGCATACACTGAAAAAACTCTCTCTTTCGGATATCGAACCGGACATTCCGAATTATCTTGACAGACTTCTTTTTGAACATGACTTCGATGCGGAATCAAGGCTGCGGGAGATGGGAAGAAAACGGGATGTAAAATTCATTTCCTGCAAAGGACTTGTGGCAAACAAAACCCTGATGGAACAGATGAAACGCCTGCTCCATTGTATTCAGGAAGAATATGAATATCCCGTTGATACCGAATTTACGATCAATATTTCCGAGAGCGGGGAATATTCCGTGGATCTGCTGCAGTGTCGACCGCTTCAGGTGCAGAAGGGAAGATCGGGAAGTGTTGTTCCTGCGGATGTACCGGAGGAAAGTATCCTGCTTGAGAGCAAAGGTGCATCAATGGGAATGTGTAAAGCGACGGAACTGGATATCATAGTATATGTGGATCCGGTCAAATACTACAGCATGCCATATAAGGAAAAGGATCTGGTGGCCAAGCTGATCGGAAAGATCAACTGGCATTACCGTGATATGGGAAAGCATATGATGCTGATCGTTCCGGGAAGAGTAGGAACATCGTCTCCCGAGCTGGGAGTTCCGACGTCGTTTTCAGATATAAGTGCATATGAGATCATCTGTGAGACAGAAGAAACAAAGGCCGGGTACAATCCGGAACTGTCATACGGAAGTCATATCTTTCAGGACCTTGTGGAAGCGGAGATCCTGTATACCGCAGTCTTCAAAAACGGGAAGACCATCCGTTTTTCGCCAAAGAAGCTGGAAACTACAAAGGATCTTGTTGCTGATTTCGAACCCGGCGAGGGTCTGGCTGACATAGTTCACGTATATGATGTCAGCGACAGAAAATGCAGGGTTTACAATGACGTGGCAAACGAGCACCTGATGATCACATATTGAGTATATGCCGAATAAATACAGTTTGGAAAAATAACATATTATATATAAGAAACGCTTGGCTTTGCCGGGCGTTTTTTTTAACGTGCAAATTCACAGGCTTTTCACAGTTGTGACACTAGTGCAACACAATCTGCTTATAATATGGCACATATAAGAAAGAACCCCAAACCCAACATGAAAGGAGTTAAACATACGATGATCAAAAGCAGAAAAATAATGGCGATAGTAATGGCAGGACTGATTATGAGCTTAACATTCAGCGCATGCGGAAACAGCAAGACCGAATCAGTCAATACAACAGAATCGGTTTCGGTCGAGACAACTCAGAGTGAAGAAGATACAAATATGGAAAAGCCCGACGGAGAGCCTCCGGCAGGCGAAAGACCCGAAGGCGAGCCTCCGACAGGAGAAAAACCTGACGGTGAACCTCCGGAAGGAGGCCCCGGTGGAGCACCCGGTGGAGCTCCCGGCGGAAGCAGTGCTGATATTGATTACACCGGCAGTAAAGAAGTAGCATCGGCCGGTACCGTAAGCGGTGAAACGATATCAAGCACAACGGCAGATGAAAGTGCCATCCTTGTATCAACCTCCGATGAGGTAACGATTTCCAATGTTACCGTTACAAAAAGCGGAGATTCGGACGGAGGAGACAACTGCAACTTCTACGGGCTTAATGCAACCGTTCTTGTTAAGGATGGATCGACAACAACGATCACAAATGCAAATATCACATCCGATGCGGATGGTGCCAACGGTGTTTTCTCCTACGGCGGAAACGGCGGACAGAACGGTGCCGCCGGTGACGGAACAACCGTTATCATAAAAGATTCAACGATCGTTACCACAGGTGACGGTTCCGGCGGTATCATGACAACAGGTGGTGGAGTGACATACGCGTATGATCTGGACATAACAACAAGCGGAAGGTCATCTGCCGCAATAAGAACGGACAGAGGTGGCGGAACGGTTTATGTTGACGGCGGTACATATGTAACCAACGGACTCGGTTCACCCACAATCTATTCAACAGCGGATATAACCGTTGAAAATGCAACGCTGACATCAAACCTTTCCGAAGGTGTTTGTATAGAGGGAAAGAATTCCATCACACTTAAGAACTGTGACATGACCGCAAACAATACAGACTGCAACGGAAATGCAACTTTTAATGATTCGATCATGATCTATCAGTCCATGAGCGGAGACGCTGACAGCGGAACTTCTTCTTTTTCCATGACTGGCGGTTCCCTTACAAGCCTTAACGGGCACATGTTCCACGTAACCAATACGAACGCGGTCATTACTTTGGAAGGTGTTAAGCTTGTCAATAAAGACAGCGAAGGAATACTTCTTTCCGTATGTGATGACGGCTGGAGCGGAGCTGAAAACAGGGCTACTCTCAATCTCGTAGGTCAAAGGGCTGAAGGTACGATCCTTGTAGGCGATAATTCTTACCTGACAATGAATATCACCGACGGCTCCACATTCACCGGCTGTTTCTCCGGTGATATAACCAACGCAAAGGGCGAAACCGTATCAACTACTATCGGTTCCGTATCCGTAACCCTTGAGAGCGGAAGCACCTGGAATCTTACCGGCGACTGCTATATCACAGAGTTTACCGGAAATGCCGGTGATATCGTATCAAACGGATACACCGTTTATGTGAATGGAACCGCACTTACAGGAACAAAATAACGGCTGAAGCAAACAACGGCTATGATAATGAAAAGCCCCGGAAGGACATTCCTTCCGGGGCTTTGTATACTATGCTTTTTCATAAAAATCTCTTATTGTCTGCTCAGGTCTTTTACTATCTCTCCCGCTATGATAAGGCCTGCCACAGCGGGAACAAAGGCCGTGCTTCCGGGAGTGGAGCGGCGGGAATGCTCCTGTTGTTCTTCCGGATCAGAAGGGTCCTCCGGGGGCTTTATGGGCAGTTCGTCGGAATAGACGACCTTCAGTTTCTTAACGTTCCTTTTCTTTAATTCATGCCTCATCACTTTGGCCAGCGGACAAACGCTTGTATCATAGATGTCCGCCACCTTAAATCTGCTCGCGTCAAGCTTGTTGCCTGCTCCCATTGCGCTGATTATCGGGACCTTTGCCTGCTGCGCTCTGAGGATCAATTCGATCTTTGCGGTTACAGTATCAACCGCATCAACCACATAGTCATATTCCTCGAAGGGAAATTCATCGGCGTTTTCCGGTAAGAAGAAGCATTTGCGGATCGTCACGTCCACATCCGGGTTGATCTCCAGCATGCGTTCCTTCATAACCTCCACCTTGTCTCTGCCTATTGTTTTTCTTGTAGCGATTATCTGCCTGTTGAGATTTGTGAGGCACACCTTGTCATCATCTATCAGGTCAAAGGCGCCGATACCGCTGCGGACCAGAGCCTCACAAACGTATCCGCCCACGCCTCCTATACCGAAGACCGCCACCTTCTTTTTATGTAATGATTCCATTCCTTCACGGCCCAGAAGAAGCTGAGTCCTGGAAAACTGATCCGGCATTTTTTTCTTCCTTTCGTAACAACAGACTAAAGTGTCTCGTTCATGCTCCCGGTACGATAACCCCGGATATCAAGAGCGATATAGTCAAAACCGATCTTCTTAAATTCATCATGAACAAGAAGCCTTGTTTTTTCTTCCATAAAACGGTCAAAATCGGAAGGCAGGAGTTCGATCCTCGCCATTTTACCGTGAATGCGGACTCTCAGCTGCTTAAACCCAAGGTCTAAAAGAAGCTGCTCCGCTTTGTCTATCATCAAAAGCTTCTCTTCGGTGATCTCCTCTCCATAAGGGAATCTGGTTGAAAGACACGCAAAGGACTGTTTGTCCCATGTGGGGAGGCCCAAGTAAGCGGATAAGATACGTATCTCTTCTTTTGTAAAGCCTATGCTTCTTAAGGGACTCTTTATGTTCAGTTCCTCCACTGCCATAAGCCCCGGCCTGTAATCACCGTTATCATCAAGGTTTGAGCCTTCAAGGATGGCATTTATGCCCCTTTCCTCTGCAATGGCCACAAACTTTCCGAAAAGCTCACGCTTGCAGAGATAGCATCTGTTGGGGGGATTCTGTGCAAAGCCTTCGATCTCAAGTTCCTTCGCCCGCACAATCACCTGCTCTATTCCATGCTCGCTGCAGAAAGCCTTTGTCTCCGTAAGTTCTCGTTCGGGAAAAGAACACGAAGATGCGGTGAGGGCTATGACCTTATCTCCCAATGCCTCCTTTGCGGCATACAAAAGAAAGGTGGAATCAACGCCGCTTGAAAAAGCAACGGCTGCGCTGCCCAGGGACTTTATATATTTTTTTAACTGCTCATACTTATCAAGCAGGATTTTATCGGGAGTTTCTTTAGAGATCATGATGCAGTTTTCCGCCTTTCTTTATATATGACCGGTCCATTATACCATTTATGCGATGCCTGCGTACTCATAGCCTGCTTCAGTAACAGCCGCCTTGATGACAGCCTCATCAACGTCCTTTGAGCATGTGAGGGTTACGAGATTCTCCTCGTGGGAAGCAACTGCGGATTCGATACCGTCAACAGCCTCAAGAGCCTTCTTTACATGAGCTTCACAGTGTGCGCACATCATTCCGTTTACTTTGATCTTCATTTCCTTTTTCTCCTTTGTTATTAATTTATCCGTTATTGTGTTTTTTATCAATTTATCTTTCCTGCCGTCATAAACCTTCAACAGGTTAAGCCTGAGGGCATTCGTCACTACGCAGAAGCTTGAGAGTCCCATGGCTGCAGCTCCGAACATGGGATTAAGTGTCAATCCGAAGGCAGCTACGTAACAGCCCGCTGCAAGGGGGATTCCGATGACATTATAGAAAAATGCCCAGAAGAGGTTCTCGTGGATGTTTCTGAGGGTTGCCCTTGAAATCCTTATGGCAGCTGCAACGTCACGGATACTGCTTTTCATAAGAACAACATCCGCCGCATCAATGGCTAGGTCAGTACCCGCTCCTATAGCGATTCCCACATCCGCGCGGGTAAGGGCCGGGGCATCGTTTATGCCGTCTCCAACCATGGCGACTTTGCCCTTTTCCATAAGTTTTCTGATAACGGCTTCTTTTCCGTCGGGAAGTACCCCTGCTGCCACTTCGTCAACTCCGGCCTGTTCGGCGATGGCCCTTGCGGTGATCTCATTATCACCGGTCAGCATCACCACATGAATACCCATCTTCTTAAGTTCCGAAATTGCCTCGGTGCTATCCTCCTTAATGGTGTCGGCAACTGCGATGATACCGAGCAGCTTGTTGTTCTTCGCAAAAAGAACAGGCGTCTTTCCCTGCCCGGAGATTTCGTTCATCCTTTCGGAAATATCTGCGGCGATATTATCCGTTATTTTTGAAAGAAATCCTGCATTGCCTCCGGCAACTGCAAGGCCCCCAAGTTTTCCCTTAAGTCCGTTTCCGGAAAGGACCTCAAACTCCGTTGTTTCGAAAAGCGTGATATTCCGCTCTTTTGCATGATCCACGATTGCTTTTGAAATGGGATGCTCGCTCTTTGATTCCAGAGCATAAGCCGTTTCAAGCAATTCATTTTCGTCAAAGCCGGCGGCAGGGATCACATCCGTAACACGCATGATGCCCGTGGTGACCGTTCCGGTCTTATCGAGGGCAACTATCTGAGTCTTTCCCGTAAGTTCCTGCACTGCTGCCGTCTTAAAGAGGATTCCGTTCTTTGCGCCTACGCCGTTACCCACCATGATCGCAACGGGGGTTGCCAGGCCCAGGGCACAGGGACAGCTTATAACAAGTACCGATACCGCTCTGGCCATGGCATAACCGAAGTTCTGCCCCACTGCAAGCCATATGATGAAGGTTACTAAAGCGATTCCGATGACCGCAGGGACAAACACTCCCGAAACCCTGTCGGCTATCTTGGCGATGGGGGCTTTGGTGGCAGCTGCGTCGCTGACCATTCTAATGATCCCCGCAAGGGTGGTATCCTCGCCCACCTTCGTAGCCTCGCACACCATATGTCCCGATGTATTTATTGTCGCAGCGGAAACCTTATCTCCCGGCTGCTTCTCCACAGGGACGCTTTCTCCCGTAAGGGCGGACTCGTTTACGGCGCTTTCGCCTTCTCTTACTATACCGTCCACGGGTATGCTGTCACCGGGCCTTACAACAAATCTGTCTCCCACAGTTACTTCTTCTATATCAACGGTTTTCTCGGTACCGTTAACAAGAATAACAGCGGTCTTGGGCGCAAGCTTCATCAGGGATTTAAGTGCGTCCGTTGTTTTTCCTTTGGACCTTGCTTCCAGGGTCTTGCCTATGGTGATGAGCGTCAGGATCGTGGCGGCGGACTCAAAATAGAACTGATCCATGTAATACATGACCCTGTCCGTATTGCCCTCCTGCACCGCTTTCGTCATTGCAAAGAGAGCAAAGACGCTATATGCAAAAGAAGCCGTGGCTCCAAGGGCCACCAGCGTATCCATGTTGGGGGACCTGTGAATAAGCCCCTTAAACCCGCTGATAAAAAACTTCTGATTTATCACCATGATGATCCCGGCCATCAGAAGCTGATATAACCCCATGGCCACATGATTGCCTGCAAGAAAAGGCGGCAGCGGCCAGTTCCACAGCATATGCCCCATTGAGACGTACATCAGAGGGATCAGCAGTATCACCGAAGCAGTAAGGCGCTTTTTAAGCACCGGTGTTTCCGTATCCTTCAGTGAATCCTCATAGACTGCCGTCGATGTACCTGCTTTATTTTGTTTTTTCAGACCTGCGCCATAACCGGCCGCTTCTACGGCCTTTATGATATCTTCCGGAGACGCGCTTCCTTCTACGCCCATGGAGTTGGTAAGAAGGCTTACCGCACAGCTTTCAACACCCGGCACGGCGTTTACAGCCTTCTCAACCCTGGCCTGGCAGGCAGCGCAGCTCATTCCGGTTACGTTATATTGTTCCATGTTCCACCTACTTCATAAGCTTCTGCAGTGTGACCACAAGCTCGTCGATGATCTCGTCATTGCCCTCGCGAATATTGTCAGCCACACAGGATCTCATGTGATTTGCCAAAAGGACCTTATTGAAGCTGTTGAGCGCACAGGTGATGGCCGATACCTGCATCAGGATATCCGAGCAGTATGCGTCGTTTTCAAGCATTCCTTCAACGCCCCTGACCTGGCCCTCTATCCTCTTAAGCCGATTCATCAGATCCTTCTTCTCTTTATCGTCTCTGTCCTTGTGCTTCCCCGAGCAATGAGGGCAGAACTCATTCATTTCTTCCATGTCATTTTTATTCTCAGACATATATCTCCTCCACGTAAAATACCCCGCAGGGGTATATCGGTCATTAACCAATATATACCCCCGCAGGGTATCTGTCAAGCATCTATAAGCCGGCGCTTTTATTTATCAGCTGATAATACTGCCTCCGCTATGCTCGGAATTATCTGTATCATTGCGGATATCATCGCCGCGGTTTGCCTGTCCTTTAATATTCCCAATGTAGAGCTGATATAGGCAGTGTCATTCACTGCTGAATTCTCTCTGTAACATCCTGCAACAAGCGCAGCTGCATACATGAGCCTTCGACTTTTTCCAAAGGACGAATCTGAAAAGAACTTATCTTCTTTAAGTATTTCGGAAGCTTTGATGATCAGGTCCACCAGAATCTCGGGCTCAGCATCTATATCTGCAAAGGCTCCAAGTGAAACAAACTCTCTGTCTCCTGAAAACACCGCTTTCTTATCCTTGAACAGGGTGAATATTTTATCAACGCGCTCACATCTTTCCTGTATGTTGCCTCCCTCAAGCGCCAGAACCTCTCCAAGCCCCTGAACGGCGTCAGATCCCGCCTTTGTCTTGCAAATCTTTTTAAGATATTGGATGCATTTCTCAATGTCATTTACGATGGACTCGATATCCCGCTCCGAAGCTGCCAGAAGCATTACCTGGGAACTGTCTGTTGTATTGGTAAGGAAAGGATGTTCCTTTTCCATGCGTTTCGTCAGCTCATCATAGCGTTCCATCACTTCATCGATCCTGTCCGTCTTTTCGAGTTCGCACAGTAGGGCAGCCGCAATTATGGTAAAGTCATTGTCTTTCATCTTTGCCTTGCGGATCTTATTATACGTATCAATGACTGCCTCAATGTACTTTCCGGGATCTTCGGCCATTGCCATCCTGCTCTCCAGCACGAGATCGACGTTCTTCCTGAACCGTGAAAACACGCCGGTATGCTTTGCAAGAACTTTTTTACACTCCTTGAGCATTTCCGGATCGACTTCTCTGCCGGAGCCCGTAAAGATCATTCCGGCCACAACGCTCATAAGGTCATTTTCCAGTGAAAACTCTTTTGCAATAGCCTTACGATTTCTTTTCAGCAGTTCACATCTCTCCCTGATCTTTTCTTTCACTTCTTCTTAATCCCCCTTTTCGCGTATATAAGCTTTTCGTACTTCATCATTCAACTAAATGAGTCACAAACATAGCTTCCTTGCCGTTTTCATCTTTTCGCCCGTGTTCGAGGACACATATCCTGTTTTTACCTGTGTTTTTTGCATAGTAAAGAGCCTTGTCTGCATAGTTTGCAATCTCGATTATGGTGTCCACCCGGCCTGTTATAGGCACGTTTGCAATGCCAACCGAGAGAGTAACCCTTTGTCCGTTCGGGTTACCGATGTTTGGTATATCGGCCTTACGAATTTTTTCACAGATATTTTTTGCAATCTGCAATACAGCATCGTCATCAAGTCCTCTTGTTATACCAAACAGTTCGTCCCCACCATACCGTGCAAAGCGTATAAACTGTGTTTCCTCCTTTTTGCAGGCACGTGCCACATAGCATATTATCTCATCACCCTTTGCATGGCCGTAAGTATCGTTGCATTGCTTAAAGAAGTCAATATCAATAAAAATAGCACCGATCTTCTCTTTCTTCTTAGCTGCTGCATCTATAAATTCTGAAGCCACACGCAAAAGTGCCGAGCGGTTAAGCAGTTTTGAAAGAGGATCAATGAAAGCCAGTTCTTCGGTTTTTGACAGTTTTTTCCTGAGTTTTTGAATCTCGGCTTCCGTACCCTCTTCTCTGATATGCGAGCTTAACTGAACTCGGTTGAGTTCGTTTCTGTATTTTTCGTGAAGAATCTCAAGCTTTTCATAACAGGTCAATGCCTGTTTTTCATCACCCTTCTTTGCGTAATACTCCGCAAAGGTCCGATAAGCTATAAGCTGCTCTATAACGCCGGGCTTTTCATCCGCATATGCTTTCATCAGTTCGGCAATGCGATCGGCTATGTCCATCTGTCCGATTTCCAGAATAAAATGAGAAACCTTACGCAGATCATCGTAGATCTGGTGCGGATAAACACCGGGTTCATTGTATGTCAGCGCCTTTTTTGCGTATTTTGCCAAATCCTTGGGTTTATTCAACTTGAAAGCGCAGATAGCAAGCTTTAAGTAATAGTCAAAAACATACGGTCTGTAATCTGTTTTTTCTACCAGTTTTTCTACATCCTTTAATACCTCAAGCGCTTTTTGAGGTTCGTCATTATCGTAATAATATTCTGCAAGATTTATGGAATACATCATTGTCCTGGTATGGTCATCTACAGAGATCTTTTTGTGCAGATCGATGCATTCTTTCTGGACTTTGATGGCCATCCCGCACTCTCCCATATGATGGTAGCAGCTGGCAAGATTATTCAGGGTTGTCCTGTAATAAATATTTCCCAGTCTGTGCTTTTTGATAATGTTGTAGGTCGTCTTATAGGTATCAAGCTGCATTTTGTAGTTTTCCTGCTGCTCGTAGGCATACCCCAACAGATCATAAGCCCTTGTAGCCATCATGTAATCGTTTGTGTCCTTTAAATAAGCGACCGCCCTATAGGCGTATGAATACATTCCTTCCCAGTCCCCAAGATCATAGCGGCAAGCGCCGAGATAAAAATAAGCCGCCCCTATAAGAACAGAATCCCCTTGCTTTCTGCCTTTTCTTACAAGTCTTTCCAGTTCTTTTTCTGCCTTTGCTGTGTCCTTTTCATTGTCCGTATATGTCTGCTGAGCCAAAAACGATGATTTGCTGATCTTCATATGAAGGAGTCTCCCTTGTCACTGCCAATAAAATCCTTATCTACGTTATCTTTGATGCTTTCATTATCAGTCTATTTTACTCTATTCCAGTATTCAAGCGCTGTTTTCATCTTTTTTATAACCTTAGGAGGCAGCACCTTAGGTCCCATATTAAAAAGATTATCGATGCCGGCCATGGCTCCAACGCCAAAATTATCATATAGAGAAATGTGATAATCCTTACTTCCATGCCAGAATTTGATCTTTCCGGCAAAATCATTTGAAGGTTTTTTGTCGTACTGTTTTGCTATTTCTAAGGCTGTATCAATGCAGTTTTTCATTTCATCATCCTTTTTGAGGCAACAAAGAACCAATGATTTAAAGACAAGCCCCATGATCTTCATCTTGGAAAGATAGCTGTTCTTGCTCCTATCAATGCTGGTAGCATCTACTATAGTCATATACCAATCCATAATCTCACCAGCTTCCTTGTATGCCTTCGCAGCGTCCATAGAAACCAGCACCATAAACATTTCTGTAGAAAACTCCAAGGTCTTTACCAGAATTGAAACCAGAACTCTTGTATAAACCTCCATTGCTTCCTCAGGCTTTCCCGTCAGTCTTAAAATATTAGCTATATTAATGTCTGCTATCCCCTTAAAATTTATCTTTTTAAACTCCTCAAGAGATTTCTCAGGGTTATCACGACCTTTTATAGTTGCTATGCGAAATTTAATGCTAAAGGTTTCCTGCTCCGGATTGTCACTCTGTGAAATGTAGCGAAGAGACGACTCATAAAGTTCGATTGCTTTGTCCCGATAATCCTTCAAATCTTTCATCGATGAAACGATATGGTATGTGTCCGCACAGCTTGTGAGTATCTTAAAGTTACCCGGATATCTAACCAGCGCTTTTTCTGCCTCAATGATAGCCTCATCATATTTATCCTCATGTAAAAGAGCATCCAGCCTGTCAGAAATGTCTTTGACGTTCTTGGAGGACATGCTATAGCCCAGAAGCACGTCGACAGATATGCTAAAAAAGTCTGCAAGCTGCATAAGAGTTAGAATATCCGGCACATTACTGCCGCTTTCCCATTTTGATACTGCTCCAACCGTAACTCCAAAGGCTTCTGCCAGTTCTTCCTGGGTCAGATTCATGCTCTTTCGGTACTTCTTTATGTTCTCATTAAGCTTTATCTGCATTGCAAACTCCTTTAATGAAATAATTTTTATCCTAAACTTGCTGATACTTTCTCGTTTTTAATTCTAAGGGAACCTTCCTCAATCTCCATCTGTGGCTTTACAAAGACTAAGATTGCAAGAATAGCTATTGCAAAAATCACGCAGAATACAAGAATTGCTTCTGTGCTGACCTTAGTTACAACTGCGCTTAAAAGAAGTGAACCCACAGGCATACATGCTGTTCCGCAAGCGCCCATTACTGCAGCTGCTCTTGCAATATATTTTGGATCAGCATTTTTCATAAACTGGATATTGATTGTACCGCCTATGATTGAAGCTGCCACCATCATGA
>JAEEIN010000132.1 GCA_016281385.1 Lachnospiraceae bacterium
CTGCGTCAGGCTCGAATTTGAAACTTATCTCCTTCTTCTCATGCTTCTTGGGTAGGGGTAAAGGAGTCTCGAATAATCTGATCTTTTCGGGCTCTTCAACGGGCTCTTCAACGGGCTCTTCAACGGGCTCTTCAACAGGCTCTTCAACGGGCTCTTCAACAGGCTCTTCAGCAGACTCGGCAACCACAGTTTCGTCAATGGTTTCGGTTATATTACGAATTTCAGGTTTCGGAACACCATAGTATATGGGAACTGATGAACCGGTGATATCGGGCTTTGTCTCCTCTTCTGCCGCGACAGCAGTTTCGGCTGCTTTGTCCGGTTTGATGGCTTTGGTCTTGGGACGTTTATCGGGCTGAGGTTTTCTGTCACCCATATTGAATTCAAGTTCTTCGTCAAGGGATATCCTTGAAAGGATCAGCTCATCGAGACCGAGACCTGCGAACGTACCGAATATAAGATACATCATAAGGTCCGAAGGCCACTCATATTTTGCAAAAAGATAGAAAAACGTGCAAAGTACCCAGAAGGGAAAAATAAGGCTTAAGCGGTCTCGCTCGTTAAAGAGTAAGGATATGCTCGCAAAGAATATCAGCACAAAGATCACTACACATAGACCGTTAAATTCCGAAGGGAAGAACAGCCTTTGAACTTTGTCTGAAAAAACAAACTGAAATACCGGTGCTCCGCTTATTATGTCGTTTGTAAAGAAAAGCGGCATCACACAAAGAAATCCCACTTCACCTAACAGGGTAAGGATCAGGTTTATGACGCCGAAATATCTCATATTTGAAAACAGCGGAATGATGGCGGTAAATACAAAGAAACAGAAAAGACAGGCGATGAGGGGAATGTTCTCATAACCGCCTGTTACTACAAGCTCATATTGTTCCTTTGTGAAGCACATATATGCCACGGGGATCACCGCAACAAAAGAATTGAATACATTTCTGATGGATGAATACAAAAGAAGGATCACTATGATGTGCATCACCACATTGACCCACATATATGCTTCCGATTTAACCCCCGCGAATCTGTATACAAAAGCAACAACAGAGTCATAGAAGGCATTGGAAGAAGAAAAATCAAGCTTGATACCGCTTGCGAATGCTGATTCGATATTGGCGGTATCAACGATGCTTGACATGCTTGAAATGGAATTGTCGATACAGGTCTTAACCCTTAAAAATATACCTGCAGCAAGCATTAAAAAGCAGATGAATCCGCCAACCCCCTCGCTTGCAAGATCGGTACGGAACATTCCTGCCTTTTCATTCTGATATTCCCTGAATTTGTGTATAACAACAAATAATCCGGTAAATATGCAAAGAGCAAATACACCCACAAGAATGGCGCCTACGGGCGGGATCTCGGGGTTTGCTAAAACAAATTCCGATGTGGGGCTTTGTATGAATGCGGCAACATCGTACTTAAGGAATATATAAACAAGGACGATGACTGCGGCTCCGGAAAACAGGGAAGCCAATATGCAGTTTAAATGTCCGAACCAGGTTTTTTTGCAGTTCATTTATCACTCCGAAAGGATTTTTTCGATATTGTATCTCGGTCTGTGCTTAACCTCGAGATAGATCTTTCCTATATACTGACCGATAAGGCCTATGCACAGAAGCTGTACACCGCCGAGGAACCAGATGGAAAGAATAAGGCTGGTCCAGCCGGGTTCGGTATTTCCGAGACAGTAGCTTACGATGGCGTAAATGGCTGCACAGATGGAAAGAAAGATTATGATACAGCCCAATCCGGTGATCATGGTAATGGGCTTTACGCTTAAGGAAGAAATGCCGTTAAATGCAAGGGCAAGCATCTTCTTTAACGGATATTTGCTCTCTCCCGCAACCCTTTCCTTTCTGTCGTAGTATACGCAGTCTGTCTCATAACCGATAAGGGGGATGATTCCCCTTATGTATAAATTACTTTCGCCGTATTTTGCATACTGCTCAACGGCACGCTTACTCATGAGTCTGAAGTCTGCATGGTTGTAGACGGTTTTGGCACCCATGGCATTCATAAGCTTATAGAAGGCCTGAGCCGTTGTGCGCTTGAAAAAAGAATCCGTTGTACGCTTGTTTCTTACACCGTACACGATATCCTTGCCTTCATGAAACTTGTCGATCATCTCCTCCATTACGGCAATGTCGTCCTGAAGGTCCGCATCGATGGATATCATCACATCCGACATCTGAACAGCTGTTAAAAGTCCGGCCGTAAGTGCATACTGATGTCCCACATTACCCGCAAGTTTGACTCCTTTGACCGCAACCGGATATTTGGCGTGTTCTTCTTCTATAAGTTCCCATGTACGGTCCTTGGAGCCGTCATTTACGAATAAAACGTAGCTGTCCTCGGAAATCTTCTTTTTATCAATCAGATCCTTTAATACACCCCTTAACGCCTCGGAAGAGATCTTAAGCATCTCCTCTTCGTTATAACAGGGTACAACGATCGCCAATCTGTCCATAAAACCATCCCCGCTTTATATAGATTATTCTTCATCCATGTTGTGATATACGTTCTGAACGTCGTCGTCCTCATCAAGAAGATCGATGATCCTGTTTGCGCACTTGATGGCATTCTCGTCTGTGAGCTTTACGTAGTTCTGAGGGATCATGGTAACCTCTGCGCTTGCAAGAACAAGACCTGCCTTTTCAAGATTCTCTCTGATCTGGTCGAAGGCATCGGGATCGGTGTAGATCTCAAAACAATCATACTCTTCGTTGAAATCGTCTGCGCCTGCATCGAGAGCAGTCATCATAAGGGTATCTGCGTCCATATCGCACTCTTCCTTGTCGATGATGATCTCACCCTTCTTATCGAACATGAAGGATACACAGCCGGGGGTTCCGATGCTTCCGCCGCCCTTTGTGAATGCGGAGCGAACATTTGCTGCGGTTCTGTTCTTGTTATCGGTAAGGCAGTCTACGATGATGGCCATACCATTGGGACCGTAGCCTTCGTAGGTGCAGTATTCGTAGTTTACGCCGCTACCTTCTCCCGCAGCCTTCTTGATACCTCTTTCGATGGTGTCGTTGGGTACGTTGTTGGCCTTTGCCTTTGCTATAACCGTTGCAAGCTTGAAGTTGTTTGCGGGATCGGGACCGCCTTCCTTAACTGCTACCGCGATCTCTCTTCCGATGATGGTAAAGATCTTACCCTTTGCGGCATCGTTCTTTTCCTTTTTATGTTTGATGTTTGCAAATTTTGAATGTCCTGACATTACTGTGTTTCCTCTTCTTTCTGTGGTATTTTCTTAACGGTGACCTTTGATACCATGCGGTTTTCCACCTTTAATATTTCAAAGGAATAACCATTGCATTCCGTTACGAATTTCTCATTCTTCTCCGGAAGTCTGTCGAGCCTTGAGATCATGAATCCGTTTAAGGTTTCATACGGACCTTCTTCGATCTCAATTCCCAGATTTTTCTTTATATCCTCGACGGTTGTGTATCCGTCGATAATATACTCGTCTTTGTTTCCCCTCTTTTTGTGAATGCTCTTTTTCTCGATGTCGTACTCATCCATGATGTTTCCGACTATCTCCTCAAGGATATCCTCCATGGTGACGATACCGGTGGTCTGACCGTACTCATCAACAACAATGGCCATCTGTATCTTCTGGGACTGCATGGTCTTGAAAAGATCGTTGATGTTCATGGTCTCGGGGATCATGAGAGCGTCCCTTATAAGATTCGGGACCTTGCTTATGGGCGCATCGAAATCCTCGTTCTTTGCATGTACCCTGGCTGTATCCTTTAAATAAAGTATTCCGACGATGTGATCGATGTTTTCGGAATATACGGGATATCTGGAAAAAGAACTGTTTAACATGATATTAAGAGCATCGATAAGCCCCGTATCGCTTTTGATGCTCTGAATGTCATTTCTCTTTGTACAGATATCCGACACTTCCTTGTCTACAAACTCAAAAATATTGGATATCATGGTGGCTTCGCTGGTTTCCAAAGCCCCGGATTCATGACCTTCGTTTACCATGGAAAGGATCTCTTCCTCCACATGTTCCGCCTGGTCCTTATTCTTTTTACCAAACAATCTTTCTCTCAAGGGGATCTTGTCCCGGTTACTGTCCGATTGTACTTCCATCATTCTCCTCGATATGCGTAATTTAACACCATATTATAGCATTTATATATTATGTCGGTCAAGAAATCCTACAGATAAACTCGCTTTACACGGTGGCCTATAAGACAGGCAAATTCATAGTTGAAACGACCCGAAAGTGCGGAAATATCATCAAGAGTGATCTCCTCGCATCCGTCGCGGCCGATAAGTGTTACCGTATCACCGCATTCAACACCTTCAATATCCGTTACATCCACCATGAACTGATCCATGCAGATCTTTCCGATTATTGGAGCTTTCTTTCCCCTGATCAGCACATATCCCTTTCCGGTAAGGCTTCTGGGATATCCGTCCGCATAACCCATGGGAACGGTTGCTACCCTTGTATCCTTATCGCAGGTATAAATGCCACCATAGCTTATCATGGAACCTTTTTTCAGGTTTTTTACATAAACCACATGGCTGTACCAGGATAGGACGGGCTTAAGTCCGGCTTTCTTTATATCGACTTCGTCGGAAGGTACAAGGCCGTAAAGGATGATGCCTGCCCTGCACATATCAAAGACCTTGGCATCGTCAATGTCGATGATA
>JAEEIN010000133.1 GCA_016281385.1 Lachnospiraceae bacterium
CAGAAGACAAGTATCGTGACGTTCTTGAGGAGATCCCCAGAGTTCGTAAGGACTGCGGTGAGCCTCCGCTTGTTACACCTTCTTCACAGATCGTTGGTACACAGGCTATCTTCAACGTCCTTATGGGCGAGAGATACAAGATGGCTACAGGTGAGTTCAAGGATCTCTTAAGAGGTAACTACGGACAGACCGTTAAGCCCATGAACCAGGAAGTAATCGACAAGGTTATTCCCGGTGAGCCTCGTTCAACCGCACGTTCTGCTGAAGCTACAGGACATGACAAGCCCGAGCTTGAGTCCATCGAAGCAGAAATGAAGCAGTACAAGCAGCAGGAAGAGGACGTACTTTCCTACGCACTTTTCCCTCAGGTTGCTACAGAGTTCTTCAAGTATCGTGAAGCTCAGCAGACAAAGGTTGATGCAAGCATTGCAGATACAAAGAACGGCGCTTATCCCGTTTAATAAAATACAGGCAAAGATTACGGCCGGGAATCATTTCCCGGCCGTTTCTGTGTTATAATGGACATATAAACGGATAGGAGAGCGCAATATGGTAAAGAATATCATCATAGATTCCATAGACGATGTTCTGCCCCTTTTGGTTGAGCAGGACTACAGGGAAGATCTTTCGAGAAGCCGAAGCCGGTATCTATACAGAGGCATGTCAAATGCCAAGTTTAACCTTTCGACGAGCCTTGATCGAAACTGCAAGGAATTAAAGGGAGAACTTGAGCCCTGTATCCTTCAGAACTTCACCAAATACGGTGCACTGGAGGATCCCACCATTGAAAGGTCAGTCTGGAGACAGATGTTCATGGGTCAGCATCACGGACTTCCCACAAGGCTTCTTGACTGGTCTCATTCCTCCCTTATGGCACTTCATTTTGCCACAACGGAGAATAACCTTGATAAGATGGATGCCCATGACTGTATGATCTGGCGCATTGATATGAAGGAGATACATTCACTTCTTCCCATAAAGTATACGGATATGCTTACTGAGCATCAGACATCGGTGTTCTCGGTTGATATGCTCAATCGTATCACCACAAGCCTTGAACAGTACGACAGGGACATGAAAGACCGCTCCATGGTCATCATAGAGCCTCCCTCCATCGATCCGAGGATAGTTAACCAGTATTCCTTCTTCTCCATCGTTCCCAACGGTATGACCGATATAGAGGCCTTCCTGGACCGCTATACAGAGAAGACGGAGAAGATCATAATCAGGAAGGAACTGCGCTGGAGGATCAGGGATATGCTTGATTCGCAGAACGTAAGCGAGAGAATGACCTATCCGGGCCTTGACGGATTGTCAAAGTGGCTGGGAAGACATTATTATGTGAGATAAAAAGAAGGCGCCGGATATGTGATATCCGGCGCCTTTGATATTTGGGTAAAAAATAAGGACGCCGGTTAAACCGACGCCCTTTGTTTTTGCAAGATTACTTTACAGTGATCTTTGTGATGTGAGGGTTAGCTCCGTTGTACCAGTAAAGGAATCCCTCTGCATCGATGACATCACCAACGTTAAGTGCTTCAACAGCTGCGTAAACGTCTGTGGTGTTGTCGGTAAGGTAAGACTCAACAGTGAAGGAGTACTGAGCTCCGTTTGACTCTACTGTGAAGTAAAGGTCGCTGTTGGAATCATGAGAACCTGAACCGTCCCAGTTGTAAAGGAAAGCGGAACCGTCTTCCTGAGCAACAACTGTAAGATCTGTGAAGCTTACAAGCTGGTTCATGTGGTCGATAAGAGTATCGTCTGCGAGAAGAGCTGTAACATCAACGGGAGTTGCAACGAAGTTTCCTTCAACTATCTGGAAAGTACCGTCTGTGATCTCAACTTCGCCTGACCACTCACTCTTGAATCCCTTAACGCGGATCTTTGTTCCGGGAACAAGTAAGGAAGCATCTTCCTCAGCGCATGCAAGGTTGTAGATGAAGTATGCGCCGTCCTCGTCCTGAGCGTATACGTTGATGGTGTTGTCCCACCAGGACTGTGTAGCCTGTACATAAGCTTCGATCTCAACTTCTGAGTCAATGTCAGCTGCAACGTACTCAGCATATGTCATTGCGGGAGCAAGAGCCTCTTCTGTGGTTTCTTCTGTTGAGGTCTCTTCAGATACTTCTGTAGATACTTCTGTGGATACTTCGGTAGAAGTCTCAACACTTGCGGATGTATCATCAGATGTCTTTGTTTCTTTGTTTCCGCATGCTACAAGTGAAAGTGTAAGAACAAGTGCGGAAGCAACTGCTAAAAACTTTTTCATTTTAAATCCTCCTGTAAATATGAAAAATTGTTTTCAAACAATTCCATTATAATTACATTTGCGGATTCTTCAATGATAAATCCGTCAGTTTTCACGATTATCCGGCTCAGTTCTTGTTTGTTTTTACCAATTTTATGGCATATATTCCGATGATGACGATCCAGACTCCTGCAAGAGTGGAAAGAAGTATCACCGAAGTTTTGGGCAGGGGACCGAGATCGGCCTTTGCACCTGCATTGGTTGAGATGGAGTCAAGGCGGTAAAGTGCGGTTATATCGGAAAAGAGTTTATCCATATATGCTTCATCGATGGTTTCTTTTCTTCTTGTGGATTTGGCGGTGCTTTCGATGAGCTGACCTGCAGCATCACGAAGGGAAGCGGATCCGTTGAACACCGGAGTTATAAAGGTATTGTCGGTGTTTGAAAGAAGAAGATCCGTTGCATCGATCTTGACACTGTAATAAAGATCGTTGTCTTCGCCGCGGCGGCTTAAGTAATCCACATATTCTTCGGATTCTCTGGCCTTTGTTGTTACAGGAACATATCCTTCGGTCTTTGCATATCCGGTCTGTATATCGTTTGTAAGAAGAAACTGAGCAAAAAGCCATGAAGCCAGTACTTCCTGAGGATCCTCCTTGTTAAAGATACAAACGGAAGGTCCCTGAGAGATCATCACGGGATCACCCGTACCGGTTTGGGGGATGGCAGTGACCACCGTTTCAAAAGAAACCTTTGATTCGTCGGGAATATCCGACAGAGGGGCATCAGAGCCCATCCAGGACGCACCTGCCGTCGAATCGATGGCGAAGATGCATTGTCCCGCATTTAAGAAGTTTCCGGGGTAACTTGAGATCTTAAATGTTGAAAAAGCACCGGATTTAACATGCTTTGATACAGTATAAAGAAGATCTTTTGTGGTGTCGTTGAAGATCTTTATGTTTCCGGCTGCGTCGGAATAGCCCGCATTCATCTGCTTTAAATAGGTGATCATCATATTGTCGGTGGATTTGTAGATGAAAGGGATCATTACATTCTGCCCGTTCACCTTAAAGGTCCCGTCGGCGTTCTTTTCCATTGCGGCTTCGGAAACCTCCCACACGAAATCCCAGGTAACCTCATCGGGAATCTCGTAACCCAGCTTATTGACAAGGTCCTTATTGATATAAAGAGCCTCGGTGGAACGCATATAGGGAAGGGCATAATAGTGCTCACCGATCCTGCATTCGTCAAGGAACTTGCCGATGACCTCATTTTTTGCAGGTCCGTCGAAGGCAACCTCAGAGCCGCCAAGGCCGTATTTCTCATCATCCATCAGATCGTCCAATGCAACCACCGTATTTTCACCCGTCATATAAGTAGCGATATGGTCCGGATAGGTGATGCAGACATTGGGCGTTGTGTTTGTGGATATATTGGTTATAACGTCGTTGTAGATCTTTGAATAATCGGTATAGAGCCTTATGTTCACCGTGACATTGGGATATGCCTTGTGAAAATCGTCGGCAGCTTTCTGATACACCAGTGTCTGGGCTTTGTTCGTATCGTTCTTTGCCCAGAAGGTTATCTCAAAATTTCTTGAAGTATCAAATTCTTCGGGTGTTTCATAAGTGGCAAGCCCCTTTGATCCGTGGCAGCCCGCAAAAAGAAAGAGCGAAGACAGTATGATAAATGATGCAAGGATTTTTCTTTTTGCCATCATCCCTTTGTACCTCCTCTTGAAACACCTTCCATGATCTTTTTGTGGAAGGCCAGGAATAAAATGATCAGCGGAACGGAGATTACTACGACCGCAGCCATCATGGCGGGGATGTTCTCACGCCCGAAGCCGTTTTCACGGATCTCCTGAATTCCGTTTGAAACAAGGAAATATGCGGAATCATCGGTGATGAGCCTGGGCCATACATAGGAATTCCAGCACTCGATGACCTTAAGGATCGTAATGGTTATAACCGTGGGACGGCAAATGGGAAGAAGAACCTTAAACAGATATTTAAGATCCGACGTTCCGTCAACTTTGGCAGCCTTGTAAAGACTGTCGGGAACCTGCTCGAAGTTTTCTTTTAGCAGATATATGTAAAATATGCTGGTGACCGAAGGAAGAATGAGGCCGGCAAAGGTGTTTCGCATATTCCAGTCGGTAATGGTGACGAAGTTTGTGATGACCACAAGCTCGTTGGGGATCATCATAAGGGATAAGAACAAAGCGAACATCCAGTTCTTTCCCTTAAACTCAAGCCTTGCAAAAGCAAAAGC
>JAEEIN010000134.1 GCA_016281385.1 Lachnospiraceae bacterium
CATGAGTTTGAAGATGATTAGCACCACAGTATGCGTGATGATAATTATCATATCTTGGAAGCGAACAAGCTGACCCAAATCCGCATTCTGCTACCGAACCGTTTGCATAGCATCCTGCCCAGTCATTTACAACTTTGGATCCGGGAATCGGCCAAAGCCATACGCCGTCATCTCTGTTGGTAACATAATGCAAATCGTTTATATTACCTCCATACTCCTGTTCCTCATCTGAGTCATCCGTTTCCTCTTCCTCAACATCATTCTCAGAGACCGATTCCAAATACTGAGAATCCGTCTCATCATTTTCCGATATTTCTTCAACGATGTTTGTTTCAACATCATTGTCAGAAATATCATCGGCGTATGCTCGGCTCGGTAATGATGTAACTACCATCAAAAATGACAGAGCCAGGCACAGCCATCTCTTTCCCCACTTCTTTTTCATGGTGTAATCCTCCTGAAATATTTTATAAGTTCATTCGCCGGGACACAGCGAAATAACTCTCAGGTATAAGTGCAATCTACTTTCCAGAATCAAATTACATAAGGATATGAAACGAAAGCATAAGATAAAGTCAGACAGATCGCCCGGCGATCCATTATGAATAAATTCCCCTTCATTCATTTTGCTATATATCATAATGCTTTTTGCTATAGGAGAATAGTACCATGCGCAAATACAAGATGCAAGAATTATTAATATTTTATTAACATTATTCTAAACAACCGATATATCAGTTTCTCAGTGTAATAATATTCAAATATATCCGTTTGCTCCGCTATATATAGCATTTTGCCCCATTTGTTTTTGATCCGTTTCGGGTTATCATCAAAGAAAAGATAATTTGAGGGAAATAATGGATAAAGATTTCTATTTGCAAATAGCAAAGAACATAAAGAAGTACCGCCTTTTAAACAAGCTTACTCAAGAAGAAATGGCAAAACGGCTGAATGTGGATTATCAGTATTATGCACAGTTGGAAAGGGGTAAGCGAAACTTCACTCTTGAAAGGATAATGGATTCCTGTAGGGTACTGCATGTTGAGCTTAATGATATCATCCCTGATGTTCCAAGATCTGAAGAGGAGGATAACATAGACCGAGCAGTCCTGATCGGACAGATATCCCAAAAGCTTAATGAAGTTTCGGCGAAAGAACTTTTAAAGATTCAAAGATTTATCAATGATTTCATAGAAATATTGTAAAATGCTACGACGACACCGCCGTAGCATTTTTCATTTCCATATCGTCATAATATATGTACATCAACATTTTAGAACACCAAAATGTACCTCTGATCAAAGAACATGAGAACAAACTTAAACTGTTACAAAGTAATTCATAGTGCATACGCAAAAACGGGAACCCTCCACTCGGCGGATTCCCGTTTCATATTATCTAAACTTATATTATCAATATCTCTTATCCATAACCACAGCAGTCTCCAGTGCGACTTCCATCATCTGGGTGAAGGAGCTCTGGCGCTCTTCGGCGGTGGTGGCTTCGCCGGTTACTAAGCTGTCGGAGACGGTGAAGAGGGCAAGGGCTCTCTTCTTTGCGTATGCAGCGTTCATGTAAAGAGCGGAGGCTTCCATCTCTACGCAAAGGACGCCCATGCGTGCCCACTTGTCGTTGAAGGTGGGATCGGCATTATAGAAAACATCGGAGGAAAGGGCATTACCAACGTGGTAACGGGCTCCAAGCTTCTCGGCCTGCTTGATGGCTTCGCTTAATAAGGTGAAGTCTGCGATGGGTGAGAAGTGACCGGGAATGCCAAACTGGGCCTGATATTCGGAGTTTGTGCAGGCAGCCTGGGCAAACACGATATCACGAACCTTCACCTGGGGCTGAATGGCACCGGTGGAACCGATGCGGATGATGTTGTCGACATCAAAGAAATTGAACAGCTCGTAGCTGTAAATGCCGATGGACGGAATTCCCATTCCGCTGGCCATTACCGAAACACGTGAGCCCTTGTAGGTTCCGGTGTAACCCTGAACTCCGCGTACGTTGTTGACAAGCACGGGATTTTCAAGAAAATTCTCGGCAATGAATTTCGATCTTAAAGGATCGCCGGGCATGAGCACGGTCTTTGCGAAATCCTCGGGGGTTGCTTTGATGTGGGGTGTCGGATAGTTTGCCATTTTGTTCCCTCCCTTAGTTGTTTGTTGTATTTTCTTCGGATCCGCCTTCTGCGCCTCCGTCAGGTTCTTTGTCTTCCTTGTACTGGGTTCCCGCGATCTGTGTCTCGATCTGCTTGGAAAGGGTGGTCAGAAGCGCATCCACATCATTTCCCTTCCAGGCATTAAAGAAGGTGATCTCCAGCTGTACCCAGAAGTTACTTGCCTCTATGAGCTTGGGAAGCGGCATTGAATTTGCATATTCCTCCTGGAACAACAACAATGTCGCATCATCGTAATTAGCATCCGTACTTGCAGCGATCTTGCCGGTCTTTGAGTAGATCCTGTCTGCATACTTGGTGGTAAGGAAAGCCGCAAAGCGGTTTGCCGCATGTTTATGCTCACTGTAGCCGTTAACCACCGCAACGTCGGTAACGGAAAGGGACTTGGACTTAAGCTCATCACTGATCATGGGAACACGGGCATAGCCGAATTCATAGGGAGAAGTGAAATTACTTTCGGCCTTCTCAACAGCTTTCTTCATGTCATCTTCAGACATCTCGCCCAAAGCCACTTCTGCGTTCCATTCCTTTATATTCGCATCAAGTTCGCGTTTTTCTTCTTCCAGCTTGGCAGCCGCCTCAACCTCGGCATTCTTAAGACGGTCGATAACGTCGGAGGTTGCTATGGAGTATACGAACTTTCCGTCGATGAAATCCTCGATCATCTTGTCATAAGAAGAAGTCTCGGCATCAATGGAGAAGAACTGGTTTAAGTTCTGGTAAACGTTCATACACTTGATGGTATCTTCATTATAGATATTTACATTTGTCGCATCGTCACCGGATTCACCGCCGATGACCATGTAATTTCCTACAAAGAAATAGTTGTAGAAAACATCGGATACGTCCCACTTAAATACACCTTCAACGCCTTCGGGAGCATCGTACACATCCGCGAAGGATTTGATATCGTCGATGGTCGCCGGGATCAGATCCTCAAGTGAAAGAGTCTCCACATCATATTTTGAACCGGCGAGGGACTCCTCTCCCACGGCATCGTCGCCGTAATTGGTAGGATCGATCTCGTTAGGATCGATCTCGGAATCGTCCTCTTGGGGAAGACCTTCTTCCTTAACCTTCTTGATCCACCGGTTTAAATATGTCTTGTTGTAAACAAGAACACTGGTCTCAAAATACAGCGGATAAGCCACTTTCTTTCCGTGATAGGTCACTGCATTTTCAGCAACCTTAGAGAAATGAGCTTCGTTGACCACATCGGTACTATCATCTATCTGAGACGCAAGTCCCGCAAGATAAGCCTTTTCCAGCTGCTCGTTGGTGATCATGAAAACGTCCGGGTAATTCTCACCCGCAACCGACATTTCGTTAACATACTCAAGATACTCCTCGCTGGTAACCAGCACCGGAATGACACGGACATCTTCGTTTTCTTCATGGAAGGCAACCGCAGCTCCGGTAAAGAATTCTTCAAGGCTTGCATCCGAGTACCAGAAGTAGATATTCTCCGTCTTGTTATAGGCGGAC
>JAEEIN010000135.1 GCA_016281385.1 Lachnospiraceae bacterium
GCGCAGTTGGTTAGCGCGCCAGATTGTGGTTCTGGAGACCGTGGGTTCGAGTCCCACTATCCACCCTTTTTTACTTGGGGTAACGGTCAATGTACTGTGAATGATGGGCTATAGCCAAGCGGTAAGGCACAGGACTTTGACTCCTGCAGTCGCTGGTCCGAATCCAGCTAGCCCAGTTATGGGCCACTAGCTCAGGTGGTAGAGCACTTGACTTTTAATCAAGTTGTCGCGGGTTCGAGTCCCGCGTGGCTCATGTCGTTTAGAGGCGAAAACATATTGCGTGTTTTCGCTTTTTCTTTTTACAGGGGAGAATTAAATGATCCGATCAACCGCAGGGATTTCAAATAACACTTTCCAGTGGATCGCTGTTCTGGCGATCATTTCCGTATGCCTTCTTGCATTCGTGATCTTCGAATGTATCAGACTTACCGTCGTTTATACCCGTAAAGAACAGGAAAAAGATGCACAGATCGAAGAGGCTGTCAAGGCCCGTGATGCAGCCGTCAGGGATGCAAAAGCCGGCGAAGAGACTCTTAAGAGCATAAGCAGGGACATCCTTCCGCCCTTAAATGCCATAAGAACGGTGGTTTCCCTGGTCTCCAAAGAGACCATGAATGATGAAACCAGGGAATACTGCGATATCATCAGGCTTTCCGCCAATGCGCTGGCGCATATCGCCGAAGACGTGCTGGGGTTGGAGCCCACTTCTTCATTGGATGAATGCTGTGATAAACCGATACCCCCGGAAGAAGAAAAAGGAAAGTTCTACATTCCCAATGCCAGGCTTCTTGTTGTTGACGATAACCGGGTAAACTTAAAGGTCGCATGTGCGCTTTTGCATACCTTTAAATGTGAGATCATAGCGGTGGACAACGCATACGAAGCCATCGACAGGATAAGAAACGGCGAAGTTTTCGACCTTATACTGATGGATCATCTCATGCCCGGAATGGACGGTATTGAAGCTACCAAGCATATTCACGCTCTTCAGTCCGACACCACTATGACGCCCGTCATAGCAATGACCGCCAGCACAGGCAGTGACCTTGAACTTTCATTTTTCAAAGCCGGCATGTGTGATTTTCTTGCAAAGCCCATAGTGCTAAACCAGCTCATTGCGCTGCTTAAAAAATGGATTCCCCTGGAGAAGCAGATCTTTTCCGATATGGACCTTATCTCCTCGGGTCCCGAGACGGTCTTTGACCCGCAGAAAACCCTTAAAGAGTTCTGGGACGATAATGAGATCTTCTGCCAGCTTCTTAATCAGTTTCTTGAAGAAGGCGACAGCATCATCCCCCTTCTTGAAGCCAACGAACGCGCCGGCCTTTATGATCGATTAAGGAGCTTTTCAAGGTATGCACACTCCATCGAAGCCCTCTCCCTTGAAATGCATATAAATGCCCTTGCAGAGTCCTTAAACGCCCCCGATAAAGATTTCTACATTTCCCTTATCAGGCCCTTCAAGGACGAGTATAAGCGCGTAAGCGAGGCGGTCCGTCAGTATCTCAATTCTTCATTGACGGAAGAATAAAATTTTCTTATAATCTGTATGTTGTACGCGGATATGGTGGAAGTGGCAGACACGCCAGATTTAGGTTCTGGTGCGCGAGCGTGCAGGTTCAAGTCCTGTTATCCGCACTAAAAAAGGTCTTCCTTGTGGAAGACCTTTTTTAGTGCGGATAACAAGCAAGAAGAATGTCCTTTTTAACTGGCGTTTATTGTGATATAATAACGTGATTAACGCAACACTGTTTGAACGAGAGGGGTAAGAAATGCCTTTTAATTCATTGGGATTTTTGTTTTTCCTGGGAGTGCTGGTGCTGTTATGGTATGTGCTCCCCAACAAACTCAGACCGTATCTGATACTTGCGGCGTCTTTGCTGTTCTACGGAATATACAGCATAAAGGCGCTGATCATATTGCTTGTATATATAGGGATCGTTTACGCCGAGGGAAGGCTGCTTGGGAAGAAGAAAACGAAGCCTGTTCTTGCACTGTGCATAGTAGTCGGAACGCTTCCTCTGTTTGTTTTCAAGTATCTGAATTTTTCCATATCCATCGCGGATAAAGTTTTAAATGTACTTAAGATAAGTGGGAGCAGCCACAGCGTGAGCCTGATCCTTCCGCTGGGCATATCCTATTTCACTTTTAAGTCCTTAAGTTACCTTATAGATATATATAAGGAAAGGATCGAGCCGGAAAAGAACGTGCTTTTCTTTGCTGCATTTGTTTCTTTCTTCCCGGAAATGCTGGTGGGCCCCATTGACAGAGCGGACAATCTGCTGGTTCAGATAAAGGAAAACAGGGGCGCCGACTGGTACGGGTTTGAAAAAGGCGTGCTGATCATTGCGGGCGGCTTCTTTCAGAAGATGGTGGTTGCCGACAGAATCGGGCTTTATGTTGATACTGTTTATTCAAACCTTTATGCGACTGAAGGTTTGATCGTCGTTCTTGCCGCATGCCTGTATTCCCTTCAGATCTACTTCGACTTTGCGGGATGCACCAACATGGTCATCGGAATGGGCAAGATGATGGGATTCGAACTTCCCGAGAACTTCAGACAGCCTTATCTGGGCGTGTCCGTTGCGGACTTCTGGAGAAGATGGCACATTTCCCTTACAAGGTGGTTAAGGGATTATATCTATATTCCCCTGGGCGGAAACAGAAAAGGAACGGTCAGAAAGTATATCAATGTCATGATCGTTTTCCTGATCTCGGGTCTCTGGCACGGAGCGGGCTTTAACTTCATCATCTGGGGCGGCCTCAACGGTCTGTTCCAGGTAATAGGCACCATACTTGAGGGAACGAAGAACAGGATCTACGGATTTTTCAAGATTTCGACCGATTCGGGCATTGTAAAGCAGTTCAAGCGTCTGGGTACATTCATACTGATGACGATCTGCTGGACCTTCTTCAGGGCCGAGAGCATGGCTCATGCAAAGCTGATATTTGAGCAGATGTTCAAATCCTTCAATCCCTGGGTATTCTTCGATGGAACGATACTCGATATGGGCCTTTCGGAGAAGAACCTGCATCTGCTGATCCTTCTTCTTGTGATAATGCTGATCTACGCACTTATCACCGAGGCGGGAGTCAGCGTGACCGACTGGGTATTAAAGAGACATTTTGTAACAAAGTGCGTTGTTTTTTATATCGTATTCTTTGCGATCATAATCCTCGGCATATACGGAAATGCACAGGATTGGGGTAATTTCATTTACGTACAGTTTTAAGGAGACGCAATGGGTGTAAAAGGAAAAAGAGTGATAAAACTGATCGCGTTCTTTGCGGTTCTTGCGGTTTTGTGGGCAGGGGCGAGCAAAGTGCTTGAGGAGAAGTTTTATTTCAGCATAAAAATAAATTCACCGGAAACCGAGACATGGAAAGAATTCTATGCCCTTGAAAAGGACAGCCTTGATGTGTTGTTTTTGGGCAGCAGCCATGTTTATAACGGCATAAACCCCGTGGTCTTTTATGAAGAGACGGGAATGAGGGGCTTTGATCTTTCTTCTTCCAATCAGGATGTTTACATGTCCTATGTGTATCTGCAGGAAGCCCTCAAGTATCAGAAACCCGAGTATGTGGTCCTTGATGCGGCCATGTTCAACAGAGGTGTTTTCGCAAGTCAGAAGTACTACGAGATGTCCTTTGATTCCATGAAGCTTTCAAAGCTCAAGCTTGACTGTCTCAAGGAATGGAAGGAACTGGATCCCGAGCAGAGGATAGTGGATCGACTGATCCCCCTTCTTGCATATCACAGCAGGTGGGAGGAGTTAAGATCCTGGGATTTTTCGGATAAAAATCTTACTACGGCGATCAACGGATATATCCCCTCACACACGGTCATGCCCGTAAACAGAAGCGAGTATGACGAAAACGATCCTCTTTGGGACATTCCGGTGTTAACAAGAAGCTATTTTGAAAAGCTCAGCAATCTTTGCTTTGAAAACGATATCGAGCTGATACTCATCATCATACCCGATTCTACCGCAAGGTTCGGAAAGACCGAGCCTGTAAAGATGCTGGCATGGGATTACGATCTTACATGTCTTGATTACAATGAGTATGAAAGATATGAAGCTCTCGGTCTGGATTATTCGACGGATTTTAAGGATCAGTACCATTTAAATACCTACGGAGCCGACAAGTTCACAAAGGTATTGGGACAGGATCTTCAGATGTACGGAGGAATGTACGGTAAGGGAGATAAGGAACGCTCCGATCCCAAGTGGCAGAAACTGATCAAAGAATGGGAGCCCGTCCGACTACGACAGTACCTGCCAAGAATAACGGATATGCATGAATATCTGGATGTTATTGCAGGTACGGATTACACGATCTTTGTTGCTGTTGCAGATGAAGGAATGTGTTCACTTGACGATGACCTTCGGACCAAGTTAAGAAATCTCGGCTTTGATGCCGATTTTGAAAACGGAAAGTACATGAGCTTCTACGGCGTTAATGACCGCAGCAGTGTTGTTTTTGAACTTGAAAATCATGTGCTTGAAAAAGAAGGAAAGCTTAAGAACGGAAAATACTGGAAAGTATACAGTGCCAGCTTTGCAAACGGAGATGCCGAGGGCAAGGTGTGTCAGGCAGTGATCGAGATCGGAGGAGTTGACTATTCAAGAAA
>JAEEIN010000136.1 GCA_016281385.1 Lachnospiraceae bacterium
CGAAAAAAGAGTAGGATAATTCAATCCGAAAATTGCAAAAACAACAAACTCATATTATAATATTTATGAAGTTTCGCTAATTTTCGTAAACCGCCGCAAAAGGAGGTAATAAATGAAGAAAAACATGACGAAGAAACTGCTGACCGTTCTTCTTGCAACGCTGTTTGTTTTTACAGCCGGATGCGCAAAGCCCGGGGATATCCTGGACGGAGATGATGTTTTATATTCCGATACCACGGGGAAATATCTGCTGGCAAGAAACAGCAACGAGGCAAGGATCGACGATGTTAAGTTTGAAAGCACCGTAACTGTTCCCAAGAACTATAACAACAGAGTGTTCTATCAGATCTTTGTGGGTTCTTTTTCCGATTCCGACGGAGACGGGACCGGGGACCTTCGGGGTATAATAAACAGGTTCGATTATTTAAACGACGGAGACGATAAGTCGGGGCTGAGCCTGGGAGTTGAAGGCATCTGGCTTTCGCCCATATTCAAATCCCCAAGCTACCACAAATACGATGTGGAAGATTACTACACCATCGACGAAAAATTCGGAACAATGGATGATCTGAAGGAGCTTGTGAACCTTTGCCATGAGAGAAACGTAAAGCTCATTCTTGATATGGTCATCAATCATACAAGTTCCCAAAACAAAATGTTCTTTGATTTCAGCAGTGCTCACAGGCATGATGATAAGGACAGCGAATGGTACGATTTCTATACATACAGTGACACGACCGTGATGGGAAGGACCTTTTACAAGATCTCTTCCGACGATGAATTCTATGAAGGCAACTTCAGTTCCGATATGCCGGAACTTAACTTTGACAACGAAGCCGTAAGGGATTATGTCCTTGACGTTTCAAAATACTATCTGACGGATATAGGAGTGGACGGCTTCAGATTTGATGCAGCCAAGTATATCTACTACGGAGAAGAAACAAAGAACGTGGAGTTCTGGCAGTGGTACATGGACGAGCTTAAGAAGATAAAGCCCGACATCTACACTGTGGCCGAGGTCTGGGACAGCGATTCCCTTACTCAGAAGTATGCTCCCGCAATAAACTGCTTTGACTTTACCATGGCCCAGACCGACGGAATGATCGCCAATACCGCCAAGAAGGGTGATGTGAACAAGTATGTTTCCTATGTGGATTCTTATATAGATACCATCAGTGCGGTGAATGATGACGCGCGGATATGTCCTTTTATTGCAAACCACGACATGGACCGTGCGGCGGGATATATGACCTACTCAAACTTCTTTGCGCAGGTGGGTGCAAACCTCTACATACTGGGGCCCGGTTCTCCTTTCATTTATTACGGTGAGGAGATCGGAATGAAGGGCTCAAGAGGAAGTGCCAACACCGATGCCAACAGAAGACTTGCAATGCTCTGGGGCGACGGTGATACCGTAAGAAATCCCGCAGGCTCCGATTTCGATGCCGATAAGCAGGTCAACGGAACAGTGAAGGATCAGGAGAATAACGGCGACAGCCTTATGAATTACTATAAGCGCCTTATTATGATAAGGAAGGCAAATCCCGAAATTGCTTTGGGAGATTATACGGCCCTTGATTTCAAGGATACAAAGATAGGCGGATTTGTAAGCACCTATGAAGGCTCAAGCGTTTGCGTTATACACAACACCACCAGCAGCACCGGAACCGTGGATCTTTCATCGGTGACCGACATAGGCTTTAATGAGATAAATGCCACCGCAGGCTTCGGAAGCGCAACCCTGGAGGGAAGCATCCTTACCATAGACGAGCAGACAAGCGTTGTTTTAAGATGTAAATAAGGAAAAAGAAAAAGACCCGGGTCCGTGAAGGCCCGGGTCATGTTTGTATAAGGACTTATTTTGTTTCTGCGGCGTCGCGCTTTAACTGTTTGCCGGCAAGTGCCCAGACGGCACATGCAAGTGCGGAACCGGTAAGTGCGGTGATGAGCTGTACAAATGAAAATGTATTTGATGCAACGGCGATGGCTTTCTCGGGTAAAGCGGTACCGAATGTGGGTAAGAGGAATTTAACGATGACAGCGGTCATAAACAGGAATTTAAATACCGAACCCACAACAAGTCCTGCGGGAAGCTTTCCTTTGAAATTAAGCCTGTAATAGAAGAACCATGCTGCCACGCAGATGATGATGTTTCCAACCATGACCGCAGGGATGATAAGGGGAACCGCTTTCATGACGGGAGCTCCGGTAATAAGAAATGATGTGATGGGAGCGATGACGGAAAGTATGACGCCCATTCCCAATCCTACGCTCAATGTGGCGATTATAAGGATCAGATTAACGATGGGGCCTGTGATGAAGACCGAAATGTTTTTGAGAAACTGGCTTGCGATCATAAGTGCAAGGAGTACACCGCCGATGGCAATCTGTTTTGTGGATATTTTCATAACGACACCTCGCTTTGTTTTTTATTAAAAGACAAAATAAATGATACTCCCGTCCGCGGTGGTTTTCAACGCAAAAAGACTTTCTTATTAAAAAAGGATAAAAAGTTTTGTTTTTGTTGGCATTTGTGGCTTTACTGTGATATAATCCATTAGTATTTGTGGCAAAATGCCATTTAAGGAGGATATGTTTTAATGAGCGTAAAGGTAGAAAAACTTGAGAAAAGCATGGCAAAGCTTACAATAGAGGTTCCCGCAGAGGAACTTGAAAAGGCTCTTGAGAGAGCTTTTCATAAGAATAAGAATTCCATCAACATTCCCGGTTTCCGTAAGGGTAAGGCACCCAGAAACATAGTTGAGAAGATGTATGGTCCCCAGATCTTCTATGAAGATGCTGCAAACGACCTTATCGAGACAGAGTACGAGAAGGCATATGACGAGTGCGGCGAGGAGATCACTTCCAACCCCAAGGTTGAAGTGGTTCAGATCGAAAAGGGCAAGCCCTTCATCTTCACGGCTGAGGTTGCTTTAAAGCCCGAGATCAAGCTTGGCAAGTACAAGGGCGTTAAGATCGACAAGATCGACGTTGATGTTACGGACGCTGAGGTTGATGCTCAGATCGAGAAGGAGAGAGAAAACAACTCCAGACAGATCTCCGTAGACCGTCCCGTTAAAGAGAAGGACGAAGTTATGCTTGACTTCGAAGGCTTCGTAGACGACGTAGCATTCGAAGGCGGCAAGGGTGAGAATTATCCCCTTACCATCGGTTCAGGTCAGTTCATCCCCGGTTTCGAGGAGCAGCTCATCGGTGCCGAAAAGGGTAAGGAAGTTGAAGTTAAGGTTACCTTCCCCGAGGATTATCACGCAGACAACTTAAAGGGTAAGGACGCAGTATTCAAGTGCAAGATCAACGAGATCAAGGAAAGAGAGCTTCCCGAACTTGACGACGAGTTCGCATCCGAAGTTTCCGAGTACGAGACCTTCGCCGAATATAAGGAAGCAACCAAAAAGAACCTTCAGCAGAAGAAGGCTGATGCTGCAAAGGACGCTAAGGAAGATGCAGTCATCGATGCCATCATCGCTGATTCCGAGATCGAGATCCCCGAGGCAATGCTTGAGACTCAGAAGCGTCAGATGCTTCAGGACTTCGCTCAGAGGATCCAGGCACAGGGCCTTTCCGTTGAACAGTACATGCAGTTCACCGGTACAACCGCTGAGATGCTCATGGAGCAGTCCGGACCCGCTGCAGAGAAGCGTATCAAGTCCCGCCTTGTTCTTGAGAACGTCGTAAAGGCTGAGAACATCGAAGTTACAGACGAGGATTACGAGAACGAGCTTAAGCGTCTCTCCGAGAGCTACCAGATGGAGCTTGACAAGCTTAAGGAAATGGTTGACGAGAAGGCTGCAAAGCAGATCAGAGAAGACCTTGCTATTCAGAAGGCCGTAGAATTTGTTGTATCCAATGCCAAGGAAGCAAAGGCAAAGGAGCCCAAGGCTGCAAAGGAAGAAGCAAAATAATGAAACCGTAGGGCGGCCTTCCTTAGGTCGCCCTGTTTATACACAGGAGGTAAAGAAATGAGTTTAGTACCTGTTGTCGTTGAGCAGACAAGCCGCGGCGAGCGCTCATACGATATTTATTCAAGATTATTAAAGGAAAGGATCATCTTCCTCGGAGAAGAAGTCAATGAAGTGACCGCAAGCCTTGTTGTTGCTCAGATGCTTTTTCTTGAAGCGGAGGATCCCGATAAGGATATCCATCTTTACATAAACAGCCGCGGCGGTTCCGTTACCGCAGGAATGGCTATCTACGATACAATGCAGTTTGTAAAATGCGATGTATCGACCATCTGTATCGGAATGGCTGCAAGCATGGGCGCATTCTTACTTGCGGGCGGCGCAAAGGGAAAGAGATTCGCTCTTCCCAACGCAGAGATCATGATCCATCAGCCCCTTGGCGGAGCTCAGGGACAGGCTACCGAGATCGAGATCGCCGCAAAGCACATCCTTCATACGAAGGAGAAGTTAAACAGAATGCTTTCCGAAAACACGGGCCGTCCTTATGAAGAAGTATGCAAGGATACGGAACGCGACAACTGGATGACAGCTGTTGAAGCCAAGGAATACGGACTTGTGGACGAGGTCATCTCAAATCACAAGGATCAGGAATCGGAGAATAAGTAATGGCTAAAATGAACAAGCCTCATTGTTCTTTCTGCGGACGTCCCCAGTCCATGGTAATGAAGCTCATTGCCGGACCGGACAATATCTTCATCTGCGATGAGTGTATCTCGGTATGCGCATCCATGATCGATGAAGATTTAGACGAGATGAACGGCGCAGACAATGGGGGAAACGTCGACAAGGACGATATAAATCTTCTTAAACCCAAGGAAATAAAGGAATTCTTAGACAGCTACGTTATCGGACAGGAAAATGCCAAGAAGGTTCTTTCGGTAGCGGTTTACAACCACTATAAGAGGATCCTTTCCAACAAAGGCAAGGACGATGATGATGTCGAACTTCAGAAGAGCAATATAATAATGATCGGACCCACAGGTTCTGGTAAGACCTATCTTGCCCAGACTCTTGCAAAGATACTGAACGTACCCTTTGCCATTGCCGATGCCACCACTCTTACGGAGGCAGGCTATGTGGGTGAAGACGTTGAGAACATCCTTCTTAAGCTTATCCAGGCTGCGGATTATGATGTTGAACGTGCTCAGAAGGGTATCATCTACATCGATGAGATCGACAAGATCACAAAGAAGAGCGAGAACGTTTCCATAACCCGTGATGTATCCGGCGAAGGCGTTCAGCAGGCACTTCTTAAGATAATCGAAGGAACCACCGCAAGCGTACCCCCTCAGGGAGGAAGAAAGCATCCTCATCAGGAGCTTATACAGATAGATACCACGAACATTTTGTTTATCTGCGGCGGAGCATTTGACGGTCTTGATAAGATCGTTGATGAAAGAATGGACAAGAGTACCATCGGATTCAACGGACAGGTCATTTCCAAGAAGGCCCGGGATATAAGCGATGTCTTAAAGGATGTTACACCTCAGGATCTTATCAAGTTCGGACTGATCCCCGAGTTTGTGGGACGTGTTCCCATAAACGTATCCCTTGAAGGTCTTGATCGTGCCGCAATGGTAAGGATCCTTACCGAGCCGAAGAACGCCCTTGTAAAGCAGTACAAGAAGCTCTTCGGTATGGACAATGTGGAACTTATCTTTGAACCCGAAGCCATTGAAGCCATAGCCGACAAAGCCATGGAGAGAAAGACCGGAGCCAGGGGCTTGCGTTCCATTCTTGAAAGTGTCATGATGGATGTGATGTATCAGATCCCTTCGGATGACTCCATTGTAAAATGTACCATTACAAAGGAATCGGTGCTTGACAATGTTGACCCGATAACCGAGAGATCGGCATAAACAAACTGTAAACGCGCCACTCAAAAGGTGGCGCCTTTTGTTAGAATAAGAGGAAAGAAATGGTAATAAGAAGCATAGCACTGGAAACGGTCTGCGGAGTCACCAGCAAGCTTCCGGAGAATACACTTCCGGAGATAGCTTTCGCGGGAAAGAGCAATGTGGGAAAGTCATCCCTCTTAAATGCCCTTATAAACAGGAAGAATCTTGCAAGGACCAGTTCCCAGCCCGGAAAGACTCAGACCATAAACTTTTACAATTTAAATAACGAGATGTATCTTGTGGATCTTCCCGGATACGGCTATGCCAATGTCAGCGTCTCCGTTAAGGAAAAATGGGGAAAGATGATAGAGAAGTACTTAAGGACCTCAAAGCAGCTTAAGGCGGTCTTTCTTCTTATCGACATACGTCATGAGCCTTCCGCAAATGATGTCCAGATGTATGAATGGGTCATCAGCACAGGCTACGATCCCATCATCATCTGCACGAAGCTTGACAAGATAAACCGTTCCCAGATACAGAAGCAGCTTAAGATCATACGTGAGAAGCTGGGAGCGAAAAAAGAAACCGTTATGATCCCTTTCTCTGCGGAGACCAAGCAGGGCAGGGACGAGATATACAAACTGATGGATGCGATCCTTACAGGAGAGGATCCGTCAAAAGAGGAGGAGTAGCAGAATGAAAAAAGTAGGACAGTTTTTGGCGTGTTTTTTGCCGTTCGTCATTTTTCTGGTGATCCAGTTCATTGTTACACTGGTGGTGGAAGTCGGTGTGATCGTTAAGTATTTTGCCGAGAACGGCGGCTTCGGTGATGACTATCTGGATTTTATCATTGGCCTTGCCACCGACACGGATTTTCTTTTGAAGGTCACGGTCTCCTTCCAGATCGTTGCGTTGATCGTGGGAGCGATCCTTTATTATTTCGCTTTCAAGGAAAAGAATATTGAAAACCCTTTAAAGGTTGTAGGCGGTCCCGGAGCATTATATATCATATGCGCTTTTGTGGGAGTTGAATTCTTTGTGGGATTTCTCCTTCAGCTTCTGTTTGTTGTTGCTCCCGAGATAATGGAGTCCTATCAGAAACTTATCGAGCAGAGCGGACTCGGAGACATGACGCTGTTCTCCACCATTGCAACCCTTGTAATGGCTCCTCTGGCAGAGGAACTCTACTTCAGAGGAATGACCTTTAAATTTGCAAGAAAGTTCACGAGCAATTTCTGGGTTGCAAACTGCATTCAGGCAGCAATATTCGGTCTGGCTCATATGAACCTTGTTCAGGGCGTATATGCTTTTGTACTGGGACTGACACTTGGATATATCTATAAGAAGTTTAATTCACTGTATGCTTCGATGCTTGCACATCTTACCTTTAACTTTGCGGGAACCTATATTAACAACTGGGTTTACGGAAACGCAGGTGACAATGAGAACATGATCATGTGGATCACTACGGGCATTGCCGTTGTTCTTATTGTTGTGTTCTTCTTCCTTATCATCAACGATAAGAAGGCCCGGGAAAGAGAGCAGCTCTTTGACGGAAGGTACAGAATGGAATATGCAATGGCCAATGCGGCGCCCGCACCTCAGCCCATGTATATGCCCGACGGAACGGTGGTTCCTCCCGTTGCACAGATGCCTCAGGATCCCAATATGATGCCTCAGGGCAATGATGCAGTTTTTACCGGAGAAAACAGAAACGAAAATAAGGAACAGTAATGAATAAGATCGTTAAGAAATTAATGGTTTTGCTTGATAAAAAGCAGAAGCATAAGATGATCCTCCTGGTGTTTATGATGCTCATAGGCGCCATGCTGGAGACCCTCGGTGTCGGGCTCATCCTTCCGGTCATGAACATAATACTGGAAGAAAATGCGGTGGAGAATCACTGGTATCTTAAGTTAATAGTGGATATCTTTCATTTTGCGACCGTAAGGGAACTGATGATATTCGTGATGTGCGCGCTGATCTTCATGTTCGTGTTCAAGAATACCTTTTTGTTCTTCCAGCAGAAGGCGGTGCTTAAGTTTGTTTATACGAATCAGTTCGCAACTTCAAGAAGGATGATGATCAACTATATGCAGCGTCCTTATGAGTACTATCTGAATGCGGACACTTCGGTCATTCAGCGAAGCATCACATCGGATGTAAACAATATGTACGGCCTTATCCTGGCACTTTTGCAGCTGACCAGCGAAGCCATTGTTTTTGTGGCACTGGTTACAATGAGCTTTCTTACGGATGTGTGGATGACGGTGACTGTGACGATACTTCTTGTTGCGGTGCTTCTGATCATCAAGGTTGCGATCAAGCCTACCATGCAGAAGGCGGGAAAGGACAACCAGGATTATTACAGCGGTCTCTTTAAGTGGATCAATCAGTCCGTTACCGGTATCAAGGAAATAAAGATCGCCGCAAAAGAGCCCTATTTCATCAACGAGTACTCAAAATGCGGCGCGGGATATGTTAATGCTGTACGTAAATATTCCCTTTTTAACGCAACTCCCAGGCTTCTCATCGAGACCGTGGCCATCGCGGGAATGGTGGGTTACCTCCTGGTGATGCTGTTAAACGGAGCGGAAGCGGTGGATATAATGCCCCAGCTTACTTTGCTGGCAATGGTTGCGATGCGTCTCATTCCCTGTGCCAACAGAATGAACACATACCTTACTTCCATTTCCTATTTTGAACCCTTCTTAATGGGGGTAAGCGACAATCTTCAGAACGAGATCAGGGACGGATCCATCGAGTATGATGAGGAACATTACGCAAAGAAGCTTGATATAAAGAAGCTTCCCGTGACCAGAGATATTGTTCTTTCGGACATTACCTACAAATATCCCAACACGGATGTTAAGATCTTTGACCACGCAACCTGCGAGATTCCCGTGGGAACCAGTGTCGGTATCGTAGGTTCGTCGGGAGCGGGAAAAACAACCATCGTCGACATCCTTCTGGGCCTTCTTAAGAACGAAAGCGGAGCGGTCCTTGCGGACGGAGTCGATGTGATGACTGACTATCAGGGCTGGCTTAAGAACGTGGGATACATTCCCCAGACCATCTTCATGATAGATGCAAGCATCAGAAAGAACGTGGCTTTCGGTGTTCCCGATGAGGATATTGATGATGAGAAGGTATGGCAGGCCTTGAAGGAAGCAAGCCTTGACGAATTCGTAAGGGGCCTTCCCGAGGGACTTGATACGGGCATAGGAGAGCGGGGAATAAGGCTTTCCGGCGGTCAGAGACAGCGTATCGGTATTGCCAGGGCCCTCTTTGAAAATCCCGAAGTGCTGATCCTTGATGAAGCCACCTCCGCACTTGACAACGATACGGAAGCAGCCATCATGGATTCCATAAACAGCCTTCACGGAAGAAAAACACTTATCATCATTGCCCACAGGCTTCAGACCATAGAAAAATGCGATATGGTCTACAGAGTGGCCGGGGGCAGGATCGAAAAGGAAAGATAGTATCATGCGGCACGTATTGTGCCGCATTTTATTTGCATAATTCTTCTCAAATGGTTTATCATATTTTAGAGAATGTTTATTGTTTTTTGTTCATACGGTGTTATATTTGATATAGAACAGATATGCAGGGAGGTGTAGTGTATGGACATTTCAAGATTTACTCAGAAATCGCTGGAAGCGGTTCAGGACATAGAAAAGATCGCAATGGAGCATGGCAACCAGGAGCTTGAGGAGGAGCATCTTGTTCTTTCGCTTTTAAAGCTTGATGACAGCCTGATCCTGAAGCTGGTGGAGAAGATGGAGATCAATACGGAGCATTTTACGGACCGTGTGATCGCCGAGATCGAGAAGAAACCAAAGGTTCAGGGGGGAAAGCTTTACTGGGGACAGTATCTTAACAAGGCCGTGACCTTTGCAGAGGACGAAGCGAAGGCAATGGGAGATGACTACGTATCCGTAGAGCATCTGTTTTTGTCAATCCTTAAATATCCAAGCAAAACAATGAAGGCTCTCTTTGACGAGTACGGCCTTACAAGGGA
>JAEEIN010000137.1 GCA_016281385.1 Lachnospiraceae bacterium
CCTTTCGGATCTTGTGGAAAAAGAAAGAGTTTCCAAGCGCGTATCCGCCAGAGAATACATGCACGAGCATGGTGATGACTTTGACAACGATCTCGACGAAGACATCGACCATGATCTTCATTGATCATAATGTATTGCCGCACCTTCGGGTGCGGCATATTTTTTGCCTTTTTTGCCTGTTCGTTAAGTGATTATGGTAAAATGGAGAAGTCGGAGGAATATTTTGGATGGAACAGATCAACGAACGTGAACTGGATCTTCAGCGCGAAAGGGCAAAAAGACAGGAAAGTACCCTTTATGAGAGCATCAATGTCCTATGCGAGGAAGAGGATACAGGCAAGGCTATAAATACATTTCTTAAGATGTCAACGGAGTACTATGATGCTGCCCGTACCATGATCTATGAAAAAGAGGGTGAGAGTGTCATGATCTGCAAGACCTATGAATATTCCACCAGTCGTGTAACGGGAAGGGGAGGACCTCCCGACAGGTTTCCCATCAGCGTGATGCAGGGTGTCGGAGAACATTTTCTGAAGACCAGCGACCCCCGGATCTTTCGCAGGGAAGATGAAAATTCTCCCTTCCCCTTTGAGAGATTCCCGTATCTTGAAAATATCGCTTTTCTTCCGATGAAGGTAAACGGAAAGATCCTGGGAGTCGTTTCCATGATAAACAGCAGGGTAAGCCTTGACGATCCAATGATCTTTCGTACCGCCGGCGCATTCTGTCTTAATGCCATATTAAGAAGAAACCAGACCGATGAGGAGCATCTGGTGCTTAACGAGATAGCGGAGAGCTTCCGCTTTGTTGCCTATGTGGATTTTGAAAGCGACCATATGAGAGTGTATCGCGTAAGCGACAGAAAAGGTTTTGCTGCATTAAACGTAAACACCTACTCGGAATTTGTGGCGGCAGGCTTATCCGCCGGTATCGTTCCCGATGACAGGGCAAGGTTCAGGGTTATGACAAGTCCCGGCTATGTTCAGGAGCAGTTTACGAAGAAGACCACCCTCAGCATGAGCTTTGTTGTTGAAAACGGCGGGGCAAGATTTAATTATGAGCTTCAGTTCATCCGCGGTAACAAAGAGGGTACAAGAGCCGTCTTATCCCTTGCGGACAATACAGAGATCATCAGGCATGAAACGGATATCCAGAACCGCCTGAAGGAAGCAAAAGAGGTGGCGGAGGCTGCCAGCCATGCAAAGAGTGTTTTTCTTGCGAAGATGAGCCATGATATCAGAACGCCTATCAACGGGGTCATCGGTATGACGGACATAGCCCGCAAATACATAGATGACAAGGACAGGGTAATGGACTCCCTTGACAAGATCCATCTTGCCTCCCATCACCTTCTGGCCCTTTTAAACGATGTTCTGGACATGAGCCTTATCGAGAGCGGAAAAACAAAGATCACGAAAGGTCCCATGAATATCCGCAATTTTGCCGAAAACTGCTGCACCATCATGGAAAGCCAGATCCAGGAAAAGGGCATTACGTTTATAAGGAAATATGATGACTTTTCAAGTGAAGAGGTTATGGGGGACGAGCTTCTTTTAAGACGCGCGATCATAAATATCCTGGGCAATGCGGTAAAATTCACACCCGTCGGCGGAGTGATAGTCTTTGCGGTTGAGGAGCTTGAAGCTTCCGACGATGAGATACGGTTTAAGTTTGTGGTAACCGATAACGGAAGAGGCATGAAGCCGGAATTTGTGGAGCACATCTGGGAGCCCTTTGTTCAGGAGGATACCTCCATCCACACATCATATAAGGGAAGCGGTCTGGGAATGACCATATGCAAGCAGCTCATCGATATGATGGGCGGTAATGTTTCCGTAAAAAGCGTAGAGAACGAAGGCACCACCTTCGCCATAGAAATATCACTGGAAGTAAACAAGAACTTAAGGATCCTTGAACTTAAGGAATCCGAGGTTGATATAAAGGGAGCGCATATCCTTGTTGCGGAGGATAATCCCATAAATGTGGAGATAGTCAAGGAGATCCTCACAAGCGAGGGCGCGATACCTGCCATAGCCGAGAACGGTGAGGCAGCCGTGGATCTGTTCTCAAAGGCAGAGCCGGGGCAGTTTAATCTGATCCTCATGGATATAATGATGCCCGTTCTTGACGGTCTTGAAGCCGCAAAAAGAATAAGAGAGCTTGACCGTGAGGATGCGAGATCGATTCCCATCATCGCCATGACGGCCAATGCTTTTGATGAAGATATCAAAAAGTCCAGGGCAGCGGGAATGGATGCGCATTTATCAAAGCCCATCCAGGTTACGGTGATGCTTAAGACCATATCATATTTTATCCGTGAAGGAAGAAAGAGTGAAAAGCAGTGGAATACGAGCTCATAAGGTCGGCCCGAAGGACTCTGTCCGTTGAGGTGAAACCCGACGGAAGGATCGTTGTGAGAGCCCCCCTTACCCTTTCGAAAAGAAGGATAGACCGTTTTCTTCTTGAGAGGGAGGAGTGGATAGAGGATGCACAGAGAAAATACGAAAAAAGAAACGAAGCACTGTTAAAGATAGATAAACTGTCCGAAAAAGAAATAAGAGACCTTAAAAACGAAGCCCGCAGGGAACTGACGGCTCTTTGCGAAGAGTATGCCGATATCATGGGCCTTGATTACAATCGGGTATCCATCAGGACTCAGAGGACCAGATGGGGAAGCTGCAGCAGGGACAGGAATCTTAACTTCAACGCCCTTCTTATGCTGGCTCCCGAAGGCGCAAGGCGCTATGTGGTGGTGCACGAGCTTTGCCATTTATGGGAGATGAACCACTCAAAACGCTTCTGGGACAAGGTCTCAAAGTACTGCCCCGACTGGCGGTACGAAAGAAGATGGCTTAAAAAGAACGGGGATGCCCTTATTGCAAGGCTTCCCGACTGAGGAAAGAATATGAGCGACAGAGCAAAACTGAACGTATACAGAGTCCTTCTGGTGACGGCTCTGGTCCTTCTTGTTTACACGAGCAGGGACCGCATCGGAAGGTTTCTTGCGGGGATCCCCGATGAGGAGCTTTCCTCCGGCATTGAAACCGGAGAGAGCAGCTACAGCGCAAACGGCGAAAGCGCATCAACAAACGGCGGAGTGGACGGTTTTCTTTCAGCCAGCTACAGGGATGAGCGAAAGCCCAATTATCTCATCGTCAATTCCTTTAACAACGATCCCGTATCCATCGAGTTTACCTGGACATCCTACGAGCAGCTTTATTTTGCCACCATCTGCTACTCCATAGATTCGGGACTTTACAACTACTATAAGGGCCTTTCCAGGTATTACGGAGACAACGAATACATCAATTACATAAAGGATCCGTTAAACGACCAGTATCTTGATATGCTTGTGGAGAACATCAACGAGATCGCACAGAAGCGCGGTTATTCCGAGGGCGAGAAGGTCAGGGAGACCATAAACTTTGTGCAGAGCTTTACCTATGCGGACGACAGCGATACTTCAACGGGGGTCGAGTGGCCCAGATACCCGGTGGAAACTTTGTATGAGCGGGGAGGGGACTGTGAGGACACCAGTATTCTTCTTGCGGGCCTGCTTTCAAAGATGGGATACGGAACGGCACTCATCAAATATGCGGATCACATGGCCGTGGGCATAAAGTCCGACGAAACCGCTTCCGGGGCTTTCTATTCCCTCGACGGCATTGACTATTACTACATAGAAACTACCAACAAGGGCTGGGACATCGGAGAACTGCCCGAGGAGTACAAGGATAAAAACGCTACGGTCATAGTCATAAACTGATCTGTGACAAGGGGAGATTTTGTGGGGATGGACAACAGAGAAGAACTTATTGCGTATATTGAGGAACTGGAAAAAGAAAACAAAAAGCTTCGGAGAAGGACCGTAAGGCTTGAACGTGACGTGATCATGTTATCAAGCCTTAATGACTGTGCCCTCTATTTAAGGGACTATAACGAGGAGGAGCGAAGCAGGAGCATCATAGAGCTTGCGGAAGCCAAGGAAAAGGCAGAGCATGCAAATAAGGCAAAGAGTAATTTCCTGCGGAGCATGTCCCATGAGATAAGGACACCCATGAATGCCATCATGGGAATGGATGAGATGATCCTTAAGGAAAGCCGTGAAGAGGAAACTCTTAAGTATGCATCCGACATAAAGACCGCGGGGGAGACCCTTCTTTCCATAATCAACGGCATTCTCGACCTTTCCAAGATCGAATCGGGAAAGATGGAGATCACCGATTCCGAATATGAACTTAAGGACGTAGTCAATCATGTACTTAACATGACACGCAGCAAAGCCTTTGAAAAGGGACTTAAGTACAACGTGGAGGTGGATGACGATACACCTGCAATGTTTTACGGCGATGAGTTAAGGCTTCGTCAGATAATGATAAATCTCATAAACAATGCCATCAAATATACCGAATACGGCAGCGTTGAGGTATTGATCTCCTACGATCCCCAAGGGGGATTTTTAAAGATCGAAGTTAAGGATACCGGGATCGGAATCAGGAAAGAGGATGCGGAAAGGCTCTTTAAATCTTTTTCCCGACTTAAGGATTCCGTTGAAAGACAGATCGAAGGAACCGGTCTCGGACTCAATATCACAAAGGAACTGGCAATGCTCATGGGCGGGGATGTGACCTTTGAGAGTGAATACGGCAAGGGCAGCATCTTCAGGGCATATGTAAAGCATAAGGCCCTGGGGGATCTTAAGTACAAAGCGGCAAGGGATCTTGTCCCGGAGCCCGGCCCCGGGGACACGGAGATCCTTTTCTCGGCCCCTGCGGTCAGAGTTCTTGTTGTGGATGATAATGACATGAACCTTGATGTGATAGGAGCGCTTTTAAAGCCCACGGGCATAAGGGTAAAGGAAGCGGCTTCCGGAATGGAATGCATCGAAAGGCTTAAAAAATCCGGCTTTGACCTGGTGCTTCTTGACCAGATGATGCCGGGACTTAACGGCGACGAGACCTTAAGGATGATCAGGGAGGAGCATATCGCCGACGATACCCCCATAATCGCACTGACTGCGGATGCGGTCATCGGAGCGAGAGAGGAGTATTTGAAGCTTGGCTTTGCGGATTATCTCTCAAAGCCCGTTGCTTACAAAGATCTAGAAACCATACTGATGAAGCACCTTCCGAGCGAACTGTATACACTGACCGAGGTTAAAAAGAAAGAGGAAACAAAGCCGAAGGTCCTTGTTGTTGCGCCTACCACCGAGGAACTTGACGCGATCCGACACATAATGGGGACAAATGCCGACGGAGTTTTTGTCAAGGATGAAGAAAAGGCGGAAAAATATCTGTCAAAGCACAGTGTTGACTATATTGTGAGAAGGGGGGACGGGAAATGATATCCTTTCAGTCTTTTTCAAAGGAGATCGACGAACTTGACCTTGTGGTCAGACAGTTCGAAGACGAGATAAAGGCACGGACCCTCCTTAAGAACACCTGCGGCATCGTATATGCCAGTCATGAAGCTGACATAGCGGAGCTTACAGGCAGGCTTTCAAAGACCTTTGATTTTCCCTTTATAGGATGTACGGGTCTGGGAATACTTAATTCCGAAGGATATGCGGACGAGCAGATATCCCTTCTTGTTCTGACTGCATCCGATTGCGAATTCAGCGTTGCGTTAAGTGACAGCCTTTCGGAAGCGGATACGGAGGAAGAACTGAGAAAGGCCTATGACGAGGCACGAAGCAGGCTGCCCGAGAAGGAAAAGGTCATAATCTCATATATGCCGTGGAATTTCGACATTTCCTACGACAAAGTGGTGGCAACCCTTGACAAACTGTCGGAAGGAGTCCCGGTATTCGGCGGCGTGTCATCGGATACCTGGAGCTTTACGGAGACCGTTGTTTTTACTAACGGGCAGATATCCAGGGACGGAGCGGTAATGCTGCTCATATCCGGAAACATCGATCCGATCCTCAGGATGGAGCAGTCGGTGGTACCGGTACCGAGAACAACGGGAAAGGTAACAAAGGCTTCCGACAGGATCGTTTACGAAATAGAGGGTATGACCGCAGAGAATTACCTAGCGAACAAGGGTATACTTCCCGCCAAGACTTCCGTTATGGACGGCTTTATGGTAGCACCCTTCATCGTATCGAGGGAGGAAGACGGGGAGAAGATCTCAGCTCTCAGAAACCTCGATCACGTGAACCAGGAGAACGGTTCCTGCGGCTTTGTGGGAAATATCGATGAGGGAAGCGAGATAACCCTTTCCTACATAAGCAAGGATGAGATGAGCAAGTCCGTAAATACGTTTCTGGATAAACTTATTTCGGATATGAAAAAAGAAGGTACGGGGAAGTATTCGACGATACTCTGTTCTTCCTGTGCCAGCAGATACTGCCTTATCGTGGCGGACAAGAGTACCGAGGCCAGGGGATATGTTGGGAAACTCCCCGAAAATGTGAATTTTCAGGGTGTGTACCTCTTCGGTGAATTCTGCCCCGGCAAAGGGGGAAAGAGCGGCAGATATTATAACCGGTTTAACAATGAGACCTTTGCAATTTTGGCATTTTAAGGTAAGATATTCATAAGGAGATCCGAATGAACAAAGAGTTTTTAGATCTTAGGGAAGCCGGCTTTGATATTGAAGCCGGGATCCGATATACCGGCAGCCGGGACAACTATTATTATATGCTGAAAAGGTATTATGATAATGCGGGTCCTGCTTCGGATGCGATCTCCGACTGTCTCGTGAGGGGAGATCTTTCTTCTTACATGCGCGCGGTTCACTCCATAAAGAGTAATTCCCGAATGATAGGTGCAAATGACCTTTCCAAAATGGCCGAGGAGCTTGAGTATATGGCCAAGGCTGAGGATAAGGCGGGGGTACTTGAGAAGACTCCTGCACTTCTTGGGAAACTTACTGAAGTGTGCGGGTACTTAAAGCCCTACGGAGAACCGGAAGCCGTAAAGGAGAAAAACGATCTTGCCGCAAAGGATGCATTACGCATAGGCCGCGAGATACTGAAGGCTTTGGAGGAACTTGACGATAAGAAAGCCACGGAACTTACAAAGCAGCTGATGGAATATCCCTTCGGCCGGAGGCAGAAAAATCTTTTAAAGAGCGCCCTTGACGATATCGCCGATTACAGCTATGACGATGCGGCGGAGCAGGTGCTCGAAGCGATCAGAGAGGTGGATGAACAAGTATGAATTATGACGTTATTATCGTAGGGGCAGGACCCGGAGGGATCTATTCCGCATATGAGCTTACAAAGAAGCGCCCTGACCTTAAGATCGGGGTTTTTGATGCGGGATTTCCCCTTGAAAAAAGAAAATGTCCCATAGACGGAGACAAGGTTAAGTCCTGCATAAAGTGTAAGACCTGTGCCATCATGTCCGGTTTCGGCGGAGCAGGTGCTTTTTCCGACGGTAAATACAATATCACAAACGATTTCGGCGGAACCTTATACGAGTACATCGGCAAGGAGAAGGCTCTTGAACTCATGAGATATGTTGACGACATCAACGTATCCCACGGCGGAGAGGGCACAAGGATGTATTCCACCGCAGGAAGCGAGATCAAGAAGATCTGCATGCAGAACCGCCTTACCCTTCTTGATGCTTCCGTTCGTCACCTGGGAACCGACATCAACTACATAGTTCTTGAGAATCTTTACGAGGAACTCAGCAAGACCGTTGATTTCCATTTTATGACTCCCGTTTCAAAGATCGCAAAGACCGATGCGGGCTACAGTATCGAGTATGAAGGCGGCAGCGCGGAGTGTAAGAACCTTATCGTTTCCGCAGGAAGAAGCGGAAGCAAATGGATGGAGCAGGTCTGCAAGGACATGGGCATCCCCACCAAGTCAAACCGTGTGGATATCGGTGTCAGGGTTGAGCTTCCCGCAGTCATCTTCTCACACCTTACGGACAAGCTTTACGAGAGCAAGATCGTATACCGTACCTCGAAGTTCGAGGATAATGTAAGAACCTTCTGTATGAACCCCAACGGTATCGTTGTTAATGAGAATACAAACGGTATCGTTACCGTTAACGGACACAGCTTCGAAGATCCCGACAAGAAGACGGAGAACACAAACTTCGCACTCCTTGTGGCAAAGCATTTCTCGGAGCCCTTCAAGGACAGTAACGGCTACGGCGAAAGTATCGCTAGGCTTTCAAATATGCTCGGAGGCGGCGTTATCGTTCAGCGTTTCGGCGACCTTGAAAGGGGAAGAAGAAGTAACCAGAAGAGAATGGACGAGAATACCGTTCGTCCCACTCTTAAGGCTACGCCCGGCGACTTAAGCCTTGTTCTTCCCAAGCGTATCCTTGACGGTATCGTTGAGATGATCCACGCACTTGACAAGATCGCTCCCGGTACCGCAAACGACGATACACTTCTTTACGGTGTTGAGGTTAAGTTCTACAACATGGAGGTTGCTCTCGATGAGAATCTTGAGACCAACTACAAGGGTCTTTACTTCATCGGCGACGGCAGCGGCGTTACCCACTCCCTTTCCCACGCATCCGCAAGCGGGGTATATGTGGCAAGAAGGATATCCGAAACTTTATGATACAAAGGAAATGAAATGCCGGCCCCTTAACCGGGCCGGTATTCTTTATGGGTGTATATATGGCTTTATTATTTATCATCATCGGCATTCTCGGACTTATCTGGTGTCTGATCCCCAGGATCGTCTACGGAGTGCTCAATATCGGAAACATAACCGGGATCATCGTTTTTCTGGCATTCCTTGCCATCGGTATCTTTTATAAGCGCTTTAAAGCCTTTATAAAAAGAACACGGGATAGGAAGGCGGGAAGGATCTTTCTTGGGGCAGCAGAGCTTCTTGTTGCCGTGATCGCTGTTTTTACGATCATAGAGACTATATGCATGTTCGGAGCTTCGAGGAAAGGCCCGGACGGGACGGAAACAGTGGTGGTTCTTGGAAGTTATGTCAACCGCGCCGGCCCCAGCATAATGACTGCAACAAGGCTTAATGCAGCATATGACTACCTTACGGCTCACCCCGATGCAGTCTGCATAGTCACCGGCGGACAGGGGGATAACGAACCCTGGCCCGAAGCGGACGCAATGTGCGATTACCTTGTGGAGAGGGGAATTTCGGCAGATCGCATCTACAAGGAGCGGGAGTCGAAGAATACCAGGGAGAACCTGAAATTTGCCGAAAATATAATAGAGGAGCATTCCTTAAACAAAAAGATAGTCATCGTATCCAACGAATTTCATCTTTACCGTGCGGGAAGGATAGCGGACAGGCTTGATATCGACCATACATACATTTCCGCTCATTCACCCTGGGGAATGTTCTCATCATTTTATATAAGGGAGCTGTACGCTATTCTGGCGGACTGGTTTGTTTATTCATGAAAGAGATAAAGTTAACTGACAGGATTTCATATCTGCCGGCGGTGGAGCATCCTCTTTCCGCGGATATCGTGCTTGTAAGGGGTGACAGCGGGCTCTTTGTTTTTGATGTGGGAAACTGTGATGCCGCCACCACTTATCTTAACGAGCTTCATATGCACAAGACTGTGATCCTTTCCCATTTCCATTCGGATCATACCGCAAGGCTTGAGGATACGGTGTTTGACGAGCTTTACGTCGGGAATCAGACCTTTAAGTCCGTAAGGCAGGGCACAACGGTGACCGAGCCTGTGGTCCTTGAGGACGGTATTAAAGTCCGTATTGTTCCCATTCCGTCCACCCATGCAAAGGGATCCCTTCTTATGGTGGCGGATGGTGTTGTTTTTACGGGAGATGCGACTTATGCCATGTGGAAGGACGGGAAGGTGATCTACAATTCCCAGCTTCTTAAGGGGACCATCGATACCCTTAAGGCGCAGCCGGAGGATAAGTGTTACTTAAGCCACGACGGCGGGGTCATAAGGAAGAAGGAAGCGATACTTAAGCTGCTTACGGGGATATATGCAAAAAGGACATCCGACAGTCCGTACATCGTTCTTAACGACGATGAGTGTTAATTGGACGTTTAAACCCATTTGATATCATTAGTGATCAGTCGGGAACTTTTTGATTTTTTACGGAGCATTTTAATGAAATTCTTCGGGAATAAAGTGATACAAAACGATATAAAGCGGGACAAACTCTTTGCGATGACCGAGGCCCTCGTCATCGTATTGATGTTTGTTGCGCTTATGTTTTTTATATTGCTGAGAGATCACTGGGTAGAGGACAGCGAGAAGAAGCAGCTCAGGGTGGAGAGTTTTGACACGGGCTGGGAGCTGGTGAACCACGACGGGACCCGAAGACCCATAAGGATCCCCGCATCTTTAAAAGGCATAAAAGCCGGCGAGACCGTTGTTCTTGAGACCACCCTTCCTTCCGAGATCTCGGATAAATATTATTTTTCCACCCGTGCCAGAAGCCAGGCCATGAAGGTCTATGTGGACGGAGATCTTCGCTGTGATTTCAACCAGACCTTTGAGTATTTCTACTGGTCGGAGATCATTTCAAAGTATATCTATGCTCCGATAAGTTCAAAGGATGCGGGAAAAACAATAAGGATCGAAGCCACGGCCATCTCCGATATTACGCGTAACTTTACGGCGATGTATATCGGTGAAAAGACGGATATAGATTTTGAATATGTAAAGCCCCAGTTTTTTGAGATGATCCTGGGATTCTTTTTTCTGCTTCTCGGATTCATGATAGGGATCATGGGTGTTCTTTTCAGATACGGCGCAGGCAGCAGGATGAAGGTTGACTATCTTGGCTGGAGTATGATGATAGTCGCTATCTGGGAAGTGACCCAGTGCGGCTTCAGAGATTTTATCTTTACCAATATCGTGGGTATAAGCGCCATACCGAGTATAGCGCTTTCGCTCTTTCCCATGACCCTTGCGCTTTATTTAAATACCCTTCAGAACGGAAGGTACAGAAAGCTTTATATCGTTTACATCCTTTTCACCATAGTAATGGCCCTTGTGCATATAGCATTGGCTCTTTTGAGGATACGCTCCGTAAGGGATGATCTGCCGACGATCTTCATCATTTTGGCAGTTTTGTTCGTACTGTTCGTATACACAGCCATGACGGACCGGAAAAACGATCTTTTGAAGGAATATAAAGAGGTATTCGTCGGAATGATGCTCATGGCATTTTTCGGAACCGCCCAGACCTTTTCTTATATTTCCCTTTCGGAGGCAAGGGGTATAAATCTCGCGCTGGGCTTTGCCTGCTTTGCGGTCTGCGCTCTGACCCATTCCATCAAATATCTGTTAAGGGTTGAGGAAGGAAAAAGAAAGGCCGAGATGGAAGCCGGCATCAAATCAGATTTCCTGGCCACCATGTCCCACGAGATCCGTACGCCCATAAATGCGGTGCTTGGCATGAATCAGGCGATCCTTCGCGAAAGCTCCGAAGAAAGCATCTTAAGATACGCAACGGATGTTGACGGAGCGGGAAAGATGCTCCTTTCCATAATCAACGATATCCTTGATTTTTCCAAGATCGAATCGGGAAAGATGGATCTTGTTGTTTCGGATTACAGCTTAAGAGGCCTGGTCGCTTCATGTAACAATCTGATAGACAAGCGTGCTGCGGACAAGGGGCTGAACTTTGTTGTTGAAGTTGATGAAGAACTGCCTTCCCGTCTGTCCGGCGATGAGGTACGCATTCAGCAGATAGTCATCAATCTATTGTCAAATGCGGTGAAATATACCTCGAAGGGTCATGTGGGCTTTAAGATCTTCGGCGAATATGTTGACGATAAGACCATAGATCTTAAGATCCATGTTTCCGATACGGGAATGGGAATTAAGGCCGAAGACCGTGCAAAGCTCTTTGAGGCTTTCGGACGTGTGGACCTTGCCAGAAACAAGGGAGTCGAAGGAACCGGTCTGGGCCTTGCCATTACGGGAAGGCTTGTGGACCTTATGGGAGGAACGATAAAGGTTGAGAGTACCTACGGTTCGGGCTCCGTATTCATGGTTTCCATCCCTCAGGGAATAGCCTCCGATACAAAGGTCGGAAAGATCACCCTGGAAAGAGCGGTGAGCCACGAAGTAAGAAAGGTGCAGAAGGATCTCTTTACCGCACCGAATGCAAGGATCCTTGTTGTTGATGACGTCCTGGTCAACTTAAAGGTTGTTAAGAGCCTGCTTAAGAAGACGGGAATGACCATAGATACCTGCTCAAGCGGTGACGATGCCATCTTAAAGACAAAAGAGGTTAAGTACGATGTTATTCTTCTTGACCATATGATGCCCGAAAAGGACGGTATTCAGACCTTCCATGAGATCCGGGAGGATGAGACCAATCAAAACCGCGAAACCCCCGTTGTCATGCTTACGGCAAATGCCATTGCGGGAGCGAAGGATGAATATATGTCCGAAGGCTTTGACGATTACATTTCCAAGCCCTTCTCCGTGGAAGGCCTGCAGTCCGTGCTCTTAAAACTGCTTCCTCCTGACAGGATAGGCGTGGACGTGTTGCCTGCAAAGACGGTTAAAGAACCTGAAATGACAAAGGAACCGGACGAGCCTTCAAAGACCGTGCCGGCAAAAGAAGACACGGAGAAGACCGAGGACTTCATCAATATGAAGGAGGCTCTGGCAAACTGCGGAAACGACAGGAAACTGCTGGAAGAAAAACTGAAGGCCTTCGCAGCCAAGGATAAGAGAGCGGAACTGGCGGAAAGCTTTGACAAACATGAGATTCTAAAGTACAAAGAATATGTACGCGTTATCAGAGTGGATGCTATGGAGATCGGAGCCTTTGCCCTTGCGGATGCGGCTTTGAAGATCGAAAGCGTTATCGTGGAACACGATACAAAGCTCTTAAGCCTGCGCCACCGGAAATTTGTGGATGATTACAGCAGGTTCATAAACGTGATCATGAGAGAGATCGGCGGATAAATGATGAATGGAACGGTAAAGCTACCCGAAGCCTTTTTAAACAGGATGAGGGATATGCTTAATGAGGATTATGAGGCATTTGTGAGATCGTATGACGAGGAGAGGGCATATGGTCTCAGAGTTAATCCTATAAAATGTGATAAAGAAAGATTTACAGAGATCATGCCCTTTGAGTTAACCCGCGTAGAGTGGGCTTCGGAGGGCTATTACTATGTGGAGAGTGAGCGCCCCGGCAAGCATGTGTATCATGAAGCGGGGGCATATTATATTCAGGAGCCCAGTGCCATGAGTGCAGTGGCTCTTCTTGATCCGAAGCCCGGCGAAAAGGTCCTGGATCTTTGCGCGGCTCCCGGAGGAAAGAGCACCCAGATCGCAGGAAGGCTGATGGGTGAAGGACTTCTTGTTTCAAATGAGCCTGAGCGTGACAGGGCCCGCATCCTTTCCCAGAATATCGAAAGGCTCGGAATAAGAAACTGCGTTGTAACAAATGAAATGCCGGATCGTCTGGCGTCGAGATTTACGGGATTCTTTGACAGGATCCTTGTGGATGCTCCCTGTTCGGGGGAGGGAATGTTCAGGAAGGACGAAAATGCCGTAAACGAGTGGTCACCGGAAAACGTTGAGATGTGTGCAAAGAGACAGGCGGGTATCCTTGATGAAGCCGCAAAGATGCTCCGCCCCGGCGGTATCATGGTTTATTCCACATGCACTTTTTCCAAGGCCGAGAACGAGGATAATATTGCCTCTTTCCTTGAAAGACACAGGGAATTCACCCTTGAGAAAAGCGAAAGGCTCATGCCTCACAAGATAAAGGGCGAAGGCCATTTCGTGGCAAGACTGGTCAAAAGCGTCAGTGCGGCGGTGGAATACAGTTATGAAGAGAGTGCTCCCGTCAGCAGAAATGCGGGAAGAAAGCCCGATAAAAAGGGACGCACGGCGGTTTCTTCTTACAGTGAAAAAGATCTTAAGGAATTTCTTATAAATGAGGCGGGTGTTAAGAAAGAGACCGCGGAGGGGCTTTTGCAGACATCCTGCGTCAATGTGTTCGGAGAAAACATATATCTTACGCCCAAAACCTTCGGACCTCTTTCGGGGCTTTCCGTTGTAAGGCCCGGACTTCATATAGCTTCCGATCTTGGCAAGCGCATAGAGCCTGCTCATGCCCTAGCAATGTCGTTGCGCAAAAATGAGACCGAAAGATATGTTGAAGTGACAATGGATGAGGCGAAGAAATATCTCAGAGGTGAGACCATACCCGTTGATCCCGGAATAAAGGGCTGGTGCGTTGTTTTTGCCGATTCTTTTTCCGTCGGATACGGCAAGGCCACCGGCGGTATCCTCAAGAATCATTACCCCAAGGGACTCAGAGTCGAACTCTGATCCAATTCCTCATTGACAGTGTTTGCGCAATATGCTACTTTATATGTGAGCAAACGGTTGCGCAAAAGCGCGGCTCAAACTGTTCGGAGGATTGAAGAAGATTATGAAACGACTCATTATTTGTGCGCTTGCGGCGGGGATGGCATTCTCGCTTTTTGCAGGCTGCGGAAAAGAAAAAGCCGGTGCCGGTACATCCGGAGACGGTTATGTTTATTCTGCCCCCACGGAGGCGGAGGATTTCGGAATCTATGTGGCACCCGTTGAGGGCATCGGCGATGATTTCATCAGGGGTGTCGATATATCAAGTGTCATCTCCGAGGAGCAGTCGGGGGTTGTTTATTACAACCAAAACGGCGAAGCGGAGGACATCTTTAAGATCCTTGCGGATGCAGGCGTAAATTACGTCCGTGTCCGTGTCTGGAACGATCCCTATGACAAAAACGGAAACGGCTACGGCGGCGGAAACTGCGATGCCGACAAGGCAGCCGAGATTGGAAAGCGGGCTTCGGCTTACGGCCTTAAGCTTCTTGTTGATTTCCATTACAGCGATTTCTGGGCCGATCCCGGAAAGCAGATGGTTCCCAAGGCCTGGGACGGTATGAGCGTTGAGGAGAAGGCTTCTGCCTGCTACGATTTCACTCTTGAAGCCATGAACAGGATCCTTGACGCAGGTGCGGACGTTGGCATGGTACAGCTTGGTAACGAGACCAACAACGGCATGAGCGGAGAAACAAAATGGTCCGATATCGCACAGATCATGAACGAAGGAAGACGTGCGGTACTTGAGGCGGGAACGGCTCACGGTAACGACGATATCCTTATCGCGGTCCATTTTACGAATCCCGAGAATTCCGACGGAATAAAAGGCGTTTTGAGAAAGCTTGAAAGCTCCGGCGTTAAGTACGATGTATTCGCCCTTTCCTATTATCCTTACTGGCACGGAACCCTTGAGAATCTTACGGATCTAATGAAATACATTGTTGATACCTACGGAAAGAAGGTAATGGTAGCGGAAACATCCTATGCCTACACGGTTGAGGACGGTGACGGAACCGGAAACAACATAAGCCAAAAGGATTTAAACAAGAATTACGCTGCCACCGTTCAGAGCCAGGCAAATGCGGTAAGAGATGTATTTGCGGCAACGGCTGCGGTGGGTGAGAACGCTCTCGGAGTCTTTTATTGGGAGCCTGCATGGATCCCCGTAAAGGAATATGTTTACGGTGAGGAAGGCGCGGAGGCCATCCTTGCATCCAACAAGGAAGCCTGGGAAAAATACGGCTCGGGCTGGGCATCATCCTATGCAACGGAATACGATCCCAAGGATGCGGGAGTTTATTACGGCGGCTCCTCCTGGGATAATCAGGCGATGTTCGACCACAACGGAAAAGCCCTTGATTCTCTCTATGTTTTCAAATATCTCAAATACGGTACAAAATGCGATCTGAAAGTGGAATTTGCCAATGATTTTGTTCTTACGGTCAATCCCGGTGCGGCGCTTGAAATGCCCGGCGAGGTGGAGGTTCATTACAACAATTCCGCAATGAACGGTCCTGCGCCCATAACATGGAACGAGGCACAGGTTGCGGCAGTAGATACTTCAAAGACCGGCGAGTATGAAGTTGAAGGAACCTTTGAGGACGGAACCACGATCATCTGCACCGTAAAGGTTGCGGAGGTCAACTGGATCCAAAACCCGAGTTTCGAGGATGAAGACAGATCCATGTGGAAGTTCCATACAAACGGCGACACCTGCACGGATTTCCAGAAAAAAGAAACCGACGCATACACAGGGGAATGGGCGATGCATTACTGGCGCCAGTCCGCAGTGGAATTTACGGCGGAAACCACCATTACGGATCTTGAGAACGGAACCTATTATCTTTCCATGTACACCCAGGGCGGTGACAGCGGAAGCGGTGCGGAAATGTATCTGTACGCTAAGACCTCGGAAGGCGAATTCAAAACGCCTTACAGCGTAAACGGCTGGTGCGACTGGCAGTTTGTTGAGGTCAAAGGAATAGAAGTTACGGACGGAACCATAACCGTTGGCATATCCTTCAACGGTGGCGAAGGCGCGTGGGGTACCTTCGACGATTTCTATCTGTGCAAAGAAAAATAAAAAGGAATGGTATATGGAAAACAAAAGAATAACCATCGATGATGTGGCGGTAGCCCTGTCGGTCTCAAAGACCACGGTCTCCCGTGCGATATCCGGCAAGGGAAGAATAGGGGCTGCCACAAGGGAGAGGATCCTTGCATACATTGAGGAGCATGATTATGTGCCCAATGCCATTGCAAAGGGCCTTGCCCAGTCAAGGACCTACAATCTGGGAATAACGGTGCCTGTGGACTTTACACTGGTGGACCTTCCTTTCTTCCAGAAATGTCTTATGGGAGTATGCGACTATGCGGCCTCCGAGGATTATGACGTGCTGGTGACACTTACATCCATCGATGACATATCCCAGCTTGAGAGGCTGGTAAACAACAGGAAAGTCGACGGTGTTGTTCTTACCAGAACCCTTACAAAGGATCTGCCGGCGCAGTTCCTTATGGATAAGAAAGTGCCCTTTGTCTCTGTGGGCTTAAGCAAGATGCAGGGAATAATCCAGGTGGACAACGACCATGAAACCGCCTGCTTTGACCTGACAACAAGGCTCATCGGAATGGGCATAAAGCGCTTTGCGCTTATCTGTGACAGCGGAGCCTATGTGGTAACAAGAAGCCGTTGCAACGGATTTGAGAATGCACTTAAGGAAGCGGGGCTTCCCGAAAGCAACGGACTTATCTTTGACGATACCACGGATGAGAACCTGGACAGGGTTCTGGAGCGGGTGCTTAAGTCCGACGTGGACTGTATCCTCTGCATGGACGATTCCATCTGTGTCAAGGTACTTGACCGCCTGAGAAAAGCGGGACTTGAGGTGCCTGCGGATATAAAGGTTGCTTCTTTTTACAATTCAAGCGTGCTTGAGAGAAACATTCCCTCCATCACATCCCTTGATTTCGATGCAAGGGAGCTTGGACGGGTAGCCTGCAAGACTCTTATACAGCTCATAAACGGAGAAACGGTTCCTTCAAGAAGTCTTCTCGGATACAGGGTATCCATGAAGGAATCCACAAAAACAATACTTGGAAAGGAAGAATGAACGTGGAAAACAGATTTATCGTAAATATCATTCACCGTCCGGAAATGGTTCCGGAGTATGCGGAAAAGGTCACGGGACACGGAAAGGCCGAGGATATAGGAAGAAAGGCTCTTCTGACCGAATCTCTTGATATCTTTAAGACTCAGCAGGAGCTGGCTCATATCAACGGACTTAAGACAACGATTCAGATGACCTATGCCAGCCTTTTTAACGAAGAGGCTGTTGCACTGGCAAAGAAACATCATGAGGAGTTCGGTGACGAGATCGCCCTTACACTTCTGGGCCTTCCCTGCACGGAATTCCGTGAAAAGTATAAAACAAAGGATTTCTGCATCTGGATGTTCTCCATGGAGGACAAGATGTCCATCGTTGACGATGTATTCGGAAAGTTCCATGACTGCTTCGGTTTTTATCCCGAGTCAACGGGTTCTTATTACATGGATGCGGAACTCATAAACTATATCAAGGAAAAATACCCTTCCGTTAAATGTGCGGTGGCAACCTGCTGGGAGGAAGGACCCAAGGCATATCATACCTGTAACAATTCCTGGTATACCCTTATGGACGGCGGTCCCTGGGCTCCCTGGATCCCTTCCAAGGTCAACACCCATGCCCCCGCAGCCGATGAGTCCGAGGACAGCGGCATTGTAGCGATACCCCATCTTTCCAGAGATCTGCTGGCATGCTACGACGGAAACGGTTCAAACTTCGGAACCCACCCCCAGAACGTGCTTCGCGGAATGATCTATGAGGACGGAAAGTACCCTTATCTTTTCAACCTCATAGATCAGTACAGAGTTCTGGGAGATTACAACAACGGAATCGCATATAACATGATGTTCGTAGGCCCCGGCTGGATGAACAAAATGGGCCGCTGGGAGGCACCCTATGAGCTTTTAAGACAGTCCTATGCCGATGGAATGGCTTATTACGGAGAACTTAAGAAACAGGGCCTTCTTGAAGATATGGGAATGGCCGAGTTTGCCGACTTCTGGAGAGCAAACAAGCGCTATACTGAGCCTGAATGCGCACTCTGGAAGGATATCCTTTACGGATCCGACAAGCAGCTTTTCTGGTATTGCGATCCCTTCATGAGAGTCTGTGTGAACATGGATCAGGGCGGTGCCATCGTGGATCTTCGCCCCTATGCCGCAAAGCTTGAATGGCCGGTAGGTATCGGAACGGATCATGTGCAGGACTGCTCCTATCCTTTCTTAATACAGGAGAAGTACCGTGCGGGCTATTTCACACACTATGCGGGTGAAGGTACCGTAAGAAGTGCCAAGATCAGCCATAACGGGGAAGAAGTGGACCTTTGCCTTTGCAGGACCAAGGCAAAATTCCACGAGGAAAAGAAAGCAGACGGAGGAAAGGTTCGTTTTCTTCTTCTGGAGCCCGTGGATATCGAGTTCTCGGATCTTACGGTGAAGCTTCAGACCAAAGTTGTTTTCGATGAAGGAAGCTCGGAGATAAAGATCGAGAGAAAGATCCTCGAAATGAGCGATCCTTCCGCGGAAGTATCCATAAACGAGTACATGGTTGCCTGCTATGGTACCACGGAATACCCGGAAGATATGAAATGTGTAAAGTTAAATCTAACCGGAAAAGAAAATAAAACCATTGATTACGCATATAAATGCCGCGAGGAATACCTTGACGATGCGGACGAGGCATATGCGACCATCGGTGCAATAAAGACAAGGGTAGGCTTAAGATGCGAAGGCTTTGGCAAGACCGGCTACATAAAGGAAGGCTACGCATTTTCGCCGATGTTTACCCTGGGATACACAGGTACACTTAAGAATGAGGAGGTGTTTACGACATGGCTCAGTCTGGCAAGGGAAGATTAAATTACAGGTGTCCTTCATGCTTCATGAGGGATCTTGATATCGATATGTTCTATGATAAGGACAAGAAGGAATACTACTGCTTAAGATGTCAGTACACAGGCACCGAAGAGGATGTCCTTGAGAAAAACAAAATGGCACGATTCAGATACCGCAGCATGATGAAGAGATATACACTTGAGGAGTTGAGACAGTGATGGAATTTATCAAGGGAATGGATGTATCGACACTCATTGAGGAAGAGGCCTGCGGTGCAAGATATTACGACGGAGGAGAAGCCGAGGATCTTTTTGCCATCCTTAAGCGCCACGGGGTGAATTCTGTAAGGCTTCGTCTCTGGAACGATCCCTATTCGCCGGAGGGAAAGCCCTATGGTGCGGGTACCAACGATCTTGAACGTACCCTTTTGCTGGCAAAGAGGGCAAAAGAGGCCGGAATGGAGATACTTCTTGACTTTCATTACAGCGATTTCTGGGCAGATCCGGGAAAACAGTTTGTACCGAAGGCATGGGAAGGTCATGACGGAAAGCAGCTTGTGGAAGATGTTTATTCCTATACGGTACAGGTACTTAAAGAGATGAAGGCTCGCGGTGTCTCTCCCTTTATGGTTCAGGTGGGAAATGAGATCACAAACGGCTGTCTGTGGCCCCTGGGAAACCGCCATTATGAAAGGACGGAAGGAGTTAAATGCTATTTTAACCCGATCCTTAAGGAGATCCTTTCAGCAGGAATAAAGGCTGTAAGGGAGATATTACCAAAGGCAAAGGTGATGCTTCACCTTGATAACGGCGGCAATAACGAACTGTACAGAGACTGGTTCGACGGATATATGGCTTTGGGCGGAGCGGATTTTGACGTAATAGGACTTTCCTATTATCCCTTCTGGCACGGAAATCTGAGGGCCCTTGAAAACAATATGAACGACATAGCCCAAAGGTACAAAAAGCCCCTTGTGATAGCAGAGGTCTCCATGGGTTACACCATGGAAGATTATGCATCCTATGAGGGACTCTCTCCCGAAGAAAGAAAGGGCTATGCCACAAAGGAACATCTGCTTAAGGATCTGGACTATCCCATGACGAAGGAAGGACAGAAGGCCTTTATGGAACATGTGGTGCGGGTGATAAAGGGTGTGCCCGGAGATCTGGGAAAAGGCTACTATTACTGGGAACCTGCGTGGATCCCTGTCAAAGGCTGCGGATGGGCTACTTACGAAGCACTGGAATACACCCATGAATCAGGCCCCTGCGGTAACGAATGGGCCAATCAGGCACTGTTTGATTATGACGGAAATGCGCTTCCGGCGCTTGATGTATAAACGGTGTATAAATATATGAAATTTGCGAGGGGCGGGTTGTTACGCCCCTCGTTTTGTGATAGAATTTCTTTACGGGTTATTGCGGATATAGTACATCGGTAGTACACGAGCTTCCCAAGCTTGCGAGGCGGGTTCGACTCCCGTTATCCGCTTTTTTTGTTTATAAAGGAGAAGTTTATGAGTAAACGAAAGAAGATTACGGGAATAGCGGCATTCTTTTCAATGATCGCTGCTACGTTAAGCGGCTGCGGAAGTAATTCATTCAGCGCAGAGAACAATCAGGCGGTTGAGATTTACGGTCCACCCGAAATGATCGAGTATCAGAACGAGCACGGAACTCTCGAGGGCTACAACGATGTATCTAAAAATGAGGAGGAATACGATCCTTCTTTAAATGTTGAGGAATGCATCTACGGCCCGCCCGAAATGTTTGAAGACAATGGAAAGAATGATCAGGACTGACAAGCCCGGATCTGGAGGAAAATATGACCTGTAATTCGGGACTTTCCGACGGTATAAAGAAAAAGCACATGAAGGAGCTGGCCGGATATGTGGACAAAACCTTGCGTCCGCATCCCGTGTTACGCTCCTTGTTTTTTGAAGTTACGACACTTTGTAATGAGCATTGTAAACACTGCGGAAGCAGATGCGGAGATGTAAAGGCCGACGATCCTCTGACTTTGGATGAATGGAAAGGGATATTGGATAGGGTTAAATCTGAATTTAACATATCCGAACTGCGGCTTTGCATCACCGGAGGAGAGCCTTTGCTGATGCCTGAGTTCTTTGAGCTTATGGCCTATGCCCATTCCCTCGGGTTTACATGGGGAATGACCAGCAACGGAACTCTTATAACAAAAGAGGCTGCGCTTAAACTTAAAGAAACGGGGATGAGCACTATCTCAATAAGTGTGGACGGCCTTGAAGAAAGCCACGACATCTTCAGACAGTCCCCGGGAAGTTACAGAAAGACCATGGAAGGCATTGCGAATCTTCTGGAAACGAAAGCCTTCAAACATGTTCAAATAACAACTGTTGTTCATAAAGGAAACTATCATGAACTGGATGAAATGTATGAAGTCTTTAAAAAGACGGGAGTACGTTCCTGGAGAGTTATCAACATAGAGCCCATTGGCCGTGCCAAGGACGATCCCGAGCTGATGCTTGATAAGGAGCAATACCGTGGACTGATAGATTTCATCAGAAAACATCGGTTTGAAGATAAGATGCAGGTCAGCTACGGCTGCAGTCATTATCTCGGAGTGGAAGACGAGAGGGAAGTAAGGCCCTGGTACTTTCTCTGCAATGCGGGCGTATACACCGCAAGCATCATGAATAACGGAAACATCGGGGCATGTCTTGATATAGAGAGACGTCCCGAAGTGATATTCGGGAATATAAGGAAAGACAGCCTTAAGGAGGTCTGGGAGAAGGGCTTTGAGATATTCAGAACCGATTTCAGAAAGACCGGCCAATGCAAAAGGTGTAAACAATACCGCTTTTGCAGGGGTGATTCTTTCCATACCTGGGATTTTGATAAAATGGAACCCGGGATCTGTATGTATAAGATGCTCAATGAATAAAGATCAGGCTTTTCAGAAGGAGGACGAGTGATTAAATGAAGATTTTACTTTTTGAAAACAATTCAAAAACCCGCTTTTTTGCTGAATCGAAGGCTTTCGGCGGTGTGAAGAAGATTGCTTCAAAAGTCATCGGAGATTTCAATAATGTGACCGGTGCGGAGGAAGTGCTTCATGATACCGACGAAACAATAACGGGTGGTTTTGAAAATGCCGTTTTGTTTGCGACCATGGGGAAAAGCTCTGTTCTTGAGTCTTTTTCCGATGATCTGAAGGATTTGGCCGGAAAGAACGAATGTTTCAAATATCTTATAAAAAATGATGTGATCCCCGGCGCAAAGAGGACGCTGATCATTGCCGGAAGCGACAAACGCGGAACCATATACGGAATGTTTTCTTTTTCCGAGATGATGGGAGTGACTCCCCTTGTTTACTGGGGCGATTCGGTGATACCTCACAAGGATCCCCTTAATGTGGATTTCTTCGATGGATTTTTATCCAAGGAGCCTTCGGTTAAATACCGCGGCTTCTTCATAAACGATGAATGGCCCTGCTACGGTAACTGGACCACCGAGCATTTCGGCGGCTTCAATGCAAAGATGTACGACCATGTATTTGAACTTCTTTTAAGGCTTAAGGGTAATTACCTTTGGCCTGCCATGTGGTCTTCCAATTTCGCATGGGACGGTCCGGGACTTAAATCCTATGAGCTTGCGGATGAATACGGTGTTGTTATCGGAAATTCCCATCACGAGCCCTGTCTTCGTGCCGGAGCCGAGTACGGGAAGGTAAGGGGCAAGGACAGCCCTTACGGTGATGCATGGAACTTTATCACCAATCCCGACGGTATCAGAAAGTTCTGGGAGGATTCACTTAACGAACGCGCGCATCTTGAAAGCGTGGTTACCGTGGGAATGCGAGGCGAGGCCGACAGTAAGATCCTCGGTGAGAACGCAACCCTTAAGGACAATATCGATCTTTTAAGAAATGTAATAACCTGTCAGAAGGAGCTTCTTGCAACCCAGGAGGCAAGGCTCGGACATAAGCTTCCCAAAATGCTTGCCCTTTATAAAGAGGTTGAGCCTTTCTATTACGGCGATGCAGATACCGAGGGGCTCTGCGGCTGGAAGGAGCTTGACGATGTCATTCTTATGCTCTGTGAGGATAATCACGGCTGGTTAAGGACGCTTCCGGATGAGAAGATGCGTGATCATCCCGCAGGCTTCGGTATGTATTATCATGTTGATTATCACGGTGATCCCATCTCTTACGAGTGGATCAATTCAACTCCCATAAAGAAGATCAGAAAAGAGATGAAACGGGCTTACGAAAGCGGCGTTCGTTCCCTCTGGATCTTAAATGTGGGGGATCTTAAGCATAACGAGTTCCCTCTCGCGTTCTTTTTACAGATGGCTTACGATTTCGAGGAGTGGGGAGAAACGGAAAGATGTGACGAATTCACGGAGCTGTTCTTGAAGAACCATTTCGGCAATCTTCTTTCCGCAGATCAGCTTAAGAAGGCGGTTTACGTGCTTACGGAGACTGTTGACATTAACGGAACAAGGAGGCCTGAGGCACTTAATCCCGAAATCTATCATCCCTGCCATTACAATGAAGCCGATCGCATGCTTGAGAGAGCCGAGAAGCTTGAACGTACGGCGGAGGCTCTTTACAAGGAGATACCCGAGGGTGCAAAGGACGCTTTCTACAGTCTGATGCTCTTCCAGACCAGGGCTGCGGTGAATCTTTTGAGAATGCACCTCTATGCCGGCAAGAACAAACTCTTTGCGCTTCAGGGAAGGAAGAAGGCAAACGAAATGGCTGACCTTGTTACCCTGGCAATCGAGCGCGACAGGGCCATTGCCAAGGAATTCTCCGAATTCGCTGACGAGAAGTGGAAGGGCATGGAGCTTGCTCCTCACATCGGTTTCACCAAATGGAACGAGGACGGCTGCAGATATCCCATCAGGATGCGTGTTGAGCCTGTAAATCATCCGAGAATGACCCTTGTCCGCAATGACGAGGAATGGGTATATGACAAGAAGTACGGCGCGCCCATGTGTATTGTTTTTGATGATTTCCTTTATGAAGGATCCGATACGGCAAAATTTACTGTCTGCAATACCGGAACCGGAGCTTTCGATTATACGATAACCGTGCCCGACAATGACTGGGTAACCTTTGACAAGGCTTCCGGTCATGTTGATAACGAAGATGAGATCACCGTTACCGTGGATCGTTCAAAGATCCCCGGAAACGAGGGTGAAGTCGTGGCCCGCGTGTCTGACGGAGATACTGTTGTTGAAGTTGCGGTTAAGGGAAGAAAGATCCCCGCAGGGGAAGGCCTAAAGTTAAGACGTTTCGGCTATATCCTTACCAAGGACAATTCTTCTTCCAAGGATAAGTGGATCATAGATGCGGAAAAAGAAGGGGAATACGATCTTACGATGTGGTTCGATCCCGTTAACCCTCCCCACAGAGACGGTATCCTTGAGTATGTTACCGTTGTGAGCGGAAAGAAGACTGTTGCAAATGCCGTGCATGAAGGCTACAGGGCAGGTGAAGCTTACGAGCGCACATGGGCAAAGGGTGTTCTTGATCACAGACGCGAATGCGTACAGAAAATCTTTCTTAAGAAAGGCCTTAATGAGATCGAGATCCCTTACAACGGAAACGGACTTTATCTTCAAAAAGCATTTGTAAGCAACGAGGAACACAAGCCTCTTGCAAGTTATCTTGGACCCCAGATCTGATGAATGACGACCCGCGCACTTCGGTGTGCGGGCCTTTTTGTTTTTATATCATTTCGCAAATATTGACTAATTGTACGCAAGAGATAACGAGCAAAGAAAAAGCCCTTTATTTATACTGTTCCCATAACTGAAAATAGGTTAAAAACCTAAATCGTATCGTAGAGGGAGAGTTAAATGGATATCTCAGCAAACGAAAAAAAGACAAACGAATACAGAGAAAGGGCAAGGGAACTTGTTAAGCAGATGACGCTTGACGAGAAGGTTTCCCAGACCCTTCATACCGCTCCCGCAGTTGAAAGGCTCGGAATAAAGGCTTACAACTGGTGGAACGAGGCTCTTCACGGAGTTGCGAGAGCAGGCGTTGCAACGGTTTTCCCCCAGGCCATCGGCCTTGCGGCAACCTTTGACGAGGACTTCCTTGAGACCCTCGGAGACGCAGTCTCCACCGAGGCAAGGGGTAAGTTCAACATGCAGCAGAAATTTGAAGATACCGATATCTACAAGGGTCTTACCTTCTGGGCACCTAACGTAAATATCTTCAGAGATCCCAGGTGGGGCAGAGGCCACGAGACCTACGGTGAGGATCCCTTCCTTACATCAAGGCTCGGTGTCCGTTACATCGAAGGCCTTCAGGGACATAACGAGGAGTACTTAAAGGTAGCTGCCTGTGCCAAGCACTTCGCAGTTCACTCAGGTCCCGAGGCTGTAAGACATCACTTTGATGCGAAGGCTACCAGGCAGGATATGTACGAGACCTACCTTCCCGCATTTAAGTCCTGCGTACAGGAAGCAAATGTTGAGATCGTAATGGGCGCATACAACAGAACCAACGGCGAACCCTGCTGCGGGAGCAAGACCCTTCTCATCGATCTCTTAAGGGATACATGGGGATTCAAGGGCCATGTTACATCCGACTGCTGGGCAATCAGAGATTTCCACGAAGGACATCACGTAACCAAAGATCCCGTTGAGTCCGTTGCGATGGCTATGAATAACGGCTGTGATCTCAACTGCGGCAACCTTTTCGTCTACCTTAAACAGGCTGTTGAAGAAGGTCTTGTGGATGAAAGCAGACTCGATGAGGCACTTGTAAACCTCTTCGCAACAAGAATGAAACTCGGCGTATTCGATCACAAGGGAGACAATCCTTTTGACAAGATCGGATATGAGGCGGTAGATACAAAGGAGAACAGAGAGCTTAACCGCAAGGCTGCAGAGAAGTGTGTTGTTCTTCTTAAGAATGAGGGAGGACTTCTTCCTTTAGATAAGTCAAAGTTAAAGACCATCGGTGTAGTGGGACCCAACGCAGATTCCAGAGCCGCTCTTGTAGGTAACTACGAGGGAACCTCTTCAAGATATGTAACGATCCTTGAAGGAATCCAGGATTATGTGGGCGACGATGTAAGGGTAAGGTACTCCGAAGGATGTCATTTATATAAGGACAAAACCTCTAACCTCGCCAACGGTGTTGAGCGTTATTCCGAGGTTAAGGAGGTTTGTGAGGAGAGCGATGTCGTTATCGTTTGTCTCGGACTTGACGCAACTCTTGAAGGTGAAGAGGGTGATACCGGTAACGAGTACGGAAGCGGTGACAAGCCCAACTTAAGCCTTCCCGGAAGACAGAACGAGATCTTAAGGATCTGCGCAGAGAGCGGAAAGCCTGTGATCCTTCTTCTTCTTGCAGGTTCGGCAATGGATATCGCTTATGCAGACGCAAAGGTTCCTGCGATCCTTGACTGCTGGTATCCCGGTGCTCAGGGCGGACACGGTGTTGCAAACATCTTATTCGGTGAGTGCAGCCCCGAAGGAAAGCTTCCCGTAACCTTCTACAGAACGACGGACGAACTTCCCGACTTCGAGGATTACTCCATGGAGGGAAGAACCTACAGATACATGAAGAACGATCCGCTTTATTCCTTCGGATACGGACTTTCCTATACGGATTTTGATTTTGAATATATTAAGGCCGACAATGACAAGGTGACCGAAAACGGCATGAACGTTACCGTAAAGGTTACAAACAAGGGCAAATATGACTCGGGAGAAGCGGTTGAGGTATACGTTAAGTCCATCCCTTCGGATAAGGCTTCAAACGTTCCCAACTTCCAGCTTAAGGGACTTAAGAAGATCTTCCTTAAAGCAGGCGAGAGCAGGGAAGTTACCGTAAATCTTCCTGCATCCGCATTCGCACTCTTTGATGAAGAGGGCAGACAGCTTGTTCACAAAGGAAACTTTGTGGTATATGCCGGAAATCAGGCACCGGATGAAAGAAGTGCCGAACTTACCGGAAAGAGACCTCTTGAACTTACCTTTGAATGTGGCGAGACATTTGAACTTTGATGGGTCAAAGAAGACCGTCGGCTTTGTGCCGGCGGTCTTTGTTATTGCTGATATTAATTGATGGATGAGCAGCTTGCGCTTTTGACACCTTCCAATGATCCAAGGAAAATGTTCAGATCGTCAAGGGTTATGGCTCTGTTTGATTTAAGGGTGATGCTGTAGTTTGCGTATCCTTCTTCATCGATCTTTATCTTGCTCTCAAGTATCTCCGCATTTTTTGAGGCGATGTATCTGTTAAGCGCCTCATTCACGGAAGCGGAATTCCTGACCACGAACCTTAACTGAGTGGTGCTTACCGAATCCATTCCGCCGCGGAATTTAAAGAGGCATATCTGGATGAGAAGAAGAACAACGGTGGTAAATATTCCTATATAATACATTCCCGATCCGAGGGCTAAGCCGATACCTGCGGTTGCCCAAAGACCTGCGGCAGTGGTAAGGCCCTTTGTGGCGTTTCCGTTATGGAAGATAACGCCGGCACCGAGGAAACCGATACCGCTTACAACCTGGGCCGCTATTCTGGCGGGATCCGCACCTCGTGTTCCCATTAAGAGAACATCTCCGCCGGCTGCAAGATCCACAAATGCGTATTTTGAAACCAGCATCATAAGGGCCGAGGCAACACAGACAATGAGGTGTGTCCTGATACCCGCCTCCTTAAGACGTTTGCTTCTTTCGAAGCCGATGGCGATACCGCAGGCGCAGGCCACAACGATGCGAAGTGCAAACTCGGCATACTGAATCAGCGAAAAATGCTGCTGCAATAATTCGGAGTAAGTCATAGGGTTTCTCCTTGAATTTTTATTAATAAAATTATATCAATGTTGCAACTTAATAACAACATGGAAAAGGCCGTTTTTTATAACCCTTTCGGTGGAAAGATGCAACGAAAACGATTACGTTTTGATTTACATAAATTATTTCAAGAAATTTCGCCTAAGGGGGTTGTATTATTATAAAACTTGTGTTAACTTTAATGAGTTAAAGTATGCAACATTAAAAGTGGGGTGAATATGGATATGAGCGAAGGAAACTATCCGGGCTTTGTTTTACGACATGCCGCGGGGATGTGGAACCTTTTAGATCTTAGCCATCCTGAGTTTCCCTACAAAGAGCCGCTGCGACTCAATGAATCCGGAGCCATTATATGGCAGGAGATTGAACGCGGCATGAATTTGGATGCAATATCGCAGGAACTTGTGAAAGAGTACGGAATCTCTCGGGAAGAGGCGGATTCCGATCTTAGAGTTTTCTGCGAAAAACTTAAGGCATTTGGTGTGCCTTTAGACAATTAAAGGGGTTTTGTATGAATATTTTAATTGCAGGTGGTGCAGGAACCTTCCTTAATAATATCCTGATCAAACTTCACAAGGAGGGACATAAGGTATCCGTTCTTACCGGTAATCGTTTCGCCGACAAGGATGCCTATCAGAAGAATTTCGAAGTCTACAAGTTCCAGTATGATGCGAGCTGCTTAAACGAGATCTTCGAAAGTGTATCCCCCGATGTTACCATATTCATGGGAGCATTTGATACCAACTTTGAATGGAAGAACGAGGAAGCCGATTCGGTAAAATATACGGCTTCTTTGGCAAATATTCTTATGGGTTACGCCATGCGCGGTAAGGGAAGATTTATCTATCTTTCCTCACATGAAGTGTTTGGCGATAATCACGATGCGGATATCACCGAGAATCTTATGACATCTCCCGACGGATTCCGTGCCCAGTCCATCTATCAAGGCGAGCAGATGTGTGAAAACTATCGTTCCAACCGTGATATGGATATCGTAACGGTCCGCTTCGATCACCTTTATTGTATTCCCGAGAAGCGCGCGGATATCAAGGATGTTGTTACATCCATGTGCCTTGAAGCTTTGGAGGAGAAGACGATCCATTATGCAAAGAGCACATTCCTTTCGCCTTTATATGAAAATGACGGCGTAGAGGCCCTTTACAGGATCATTTCATGTGCAAAACACAACGCAGACGTATATCATGTATCCGCTTCAAATCAGATCTCCGAGGAAGAACTGGCAAATCTCGTCAGAGACAACATGAACCCCGAGTGTGATGTTATCTCTACACCCGGTACTTCCGCATACAGATGCGTCCTTTCAAACCGTCTGTACGAGAGCGAATTCGGAAACCCCAGATTCATGGATCTTGCGACCATCGTAAAGCGTATCGCAACCACAATGAAGAAGAAAGCATATGTATTCCTCACCGATGAGGAGACAGGCCTTTCCTTCACACAGAGACTTAAGAAGAAGCTGGGCTGGTTCATCAGCACCATGATCCCCTTCCTTGAGAATGTGATCATCTTCATCCCCTGCTTCATGTTCTATAACAGAGCTGCGGAGAGTTCTTATTTTGCAAGGCTTGATATCTATCTTCTCTATGTGCTTCTGTTCGCTATCGTATACGGACAGCAGCAGGCAACGCTTTCGGCCCTTCTTGCGGTTGCGGGTTATTTCTTCAGAAATACCTATGAACAGACCGGATTCAGACTTCTGCTTGACTCCAATACATACGTATGGGTTGCTCAGCTGTTCATCGTAGGCCTTTCGGTAGGTTACCTTCGCGATCAGATCATTAAGCTGAGAAAAGAGAACGAAGAGGAGAAGGAATTCTTAAAGCAGCAGATCGAAGACATTCAGGTCATCAACTCCACAAACGTCCGCGTTAAGGACGTTCTTGAAACACAGGTTGTTAACCAGACTGATTCCGTAGGAAAGATCTACGGCATCACATCTTCGCTTGATCAGTACAGCCCTGAAGAGGTTCTCTTCTATGCAGCTCGTACCGTGAGCGAACTTATGAAGACCGAGGATGTTGCCATTTACCAGGTTTCCAATGCCGACTACGCAAGATTGTTCTCTTCAACCTCTGCAAAGTCCAGAGTACTTGGTAACTCCGTCCGCTATACCGAAATGGGTGACTGCTACGAAGCCCTCAGAAACCGCAGGGTATATATCAACCGTAAGATGGACGGTCGTTACCCCCTTATGGCCAATGCCATTTTTGAAAATGATGAGATGCAGATGATCGTAATGCTTTGGGGTCTCTCATGGGAGAATATGACTCTCGGCGAGGCAAACAAGCTTGTCATCATCAGTGCACTTATACAGAACGCAGTCCTTCGCGCTAACCGTTACATCCTTGCTCTTGAGGATCAGAGATACGAGGAAGGCACGAAGATGCTTGAAAAGGACAGCTTCAGAACTCTGCTTGATGCGTTCTTAAAGGCTGAGAAAGAAGATCTTACCGAATGTTCGGTAATCAGGGTTAAAACAGATCAGTCCAACAGAGCGGACGTTATCGGCATCATCGAAAAGTCCTTAAGAACATCGGATTATCTCGGAAATCTCGGAGGAAGCGAGGTATATGCACTTCTTTCCAATACTACGGAAGAGGGCGCAACCTTCGTTCTCAACAGATTCCTTGAGAAGGGCCTTGAGGCCGCAATAGTGGAGGAAGGAACGATATGACTTGGAGTGTAAGATTTTTTATAATCTTTCTTCTGTTGAATTTTCTCCTTACGGCATGTTACCTCATCGTTGCCATCCACTTCAGGAAGATCAAACGCCATCTTGCATATGCCCGGGCTGTGGTAATGCTTCTTGTTCCGGGAGCGGGCACTTTGCTGATGGTTCTCGGATGGTTCGGATATGAATATGTATTCCGTAAGGATGTAGACCTTTCCGACGTTATCTTCAGTAAGGAGAGAGGCCGCGAACTTGTAAGGTCCAACGAGGAGATAGAGCGTAACGTTGTTTCCCTCGAGGAAGCCATTGCAGTAACGGATAAAGCGGATTTGAGAAGCCTGGTAATGGGTGTTGCCCAGGGTGATTACGAGGATTCCCTTTCAGCTATTTCCCTTGCACTTAACAGTGAGGATTCAGAAACTGCCCACTACGCCGCTTCACTTTTACAGGATGCGATCAACGATTTCAGACTTAAGGTCCAGAAGGGCTACAACAAGGTTCAGAAGAGAGACGAAGAACTTGAAGATACCGCAAAGGGTCTTATCAAGTATATGAACAAGGTTCTAGTTCAGAAGGTATTTACGGATCTTGAACAGAGATCCTTCACACATATTCTGGAGGATACCGCACAGATCCTTCACGAGGAGCATCCGGAGGCACTTACCAGCGAACTTTACGAGATCGTCTGCTTAAGACTTCTGGAGATCAAGGATTTCGAAAAGTGCGAGCTTTGGGCAAACAGAGCAATGGCTCAGTTCCCCAACACCCTTTCATCCCACACCTGCCTGATCAAATACTTCTTTAACAGCGGGCAGAAGGAAAGATTCTTTGAGGCACTTGACAACTTAAAGAAATCGTCTGTGGTAATCGATAAGGAGACGCTGGAACTTATAAGGGCATTCCAGTAGAGAAGGACATCAGGATTAAGGAGGATATACAGTTTATGTCTATGACAGTTATTACTGTGCTTCAAATAACGGGCATATACTGTGCATATCTGCTTATAACGGTCTTTTTGCCTCATTTCGCCTTCGGAAAAACGGTCAGGTTTAAGAACCGATATGAACGTTTTCTCTTTTATGTGATCTCGGGCAACTTTTATATGATCAACCTGGTATATCTGCTTGAGTTGGTGCATATTTCCTATCGTTTAACATTGATCCTGTTTACAGTCGTTCCGGCAATAATCATTAAAGTCAGACTTGAGAGGATCCCTCTGGGAAAATACATTCTTGATATATGGGACACCTTAAGAAAGCTGACCGGCGGACAGCTTAAAGTAAAGAACGTAAGTGATCAGATAGAGCCGCTGCTTGCACAGAGAAGAAAGAAGTTCTTTGCAAAGATAAAGAAGGTATATCTGAACAATATAGTCGATGTTCTGCTGACACTTACACTGCTTTTATGTATTCTTTATTTCTTCGGATCGCATCTTCTGAAGACATACGGATATAAAGCCTCCGACCTCATAGTACATAACTACTGGATCAACAGCTTAAGTGAAAACAGGCTGTTCTGCGCCGGTATTTATCCCTTTGGTTTTCACAACACCGTGTATTACATACACAAGGTTTTTGGCATAGATACGGTTGCTTTATTGAGAACGTTCAGCCTTCATACGGTGACGTTCAATATACTGATGCTTTTCTGTGCACTTAAGCTTCTTTGCAAGTCGAGATATATACCGTATATCGGCGCGTTTATGTATTCCGTGGTCGACTGCTTCTTGTCCCATACATACGGCAGATATAATGCTCCCCTTCCTCAGGAGTACGGCATTATGTTCATATTCCCCGCCATTTATTGCGGGTTCGCATATTTCAGGGCACAGAGAAGGGAAAAGCGCGGTTTATACTCAAAGGACTGCTATCGGTATCTTGCCGGATTCGCCATGAGTTTTTCGCTTTGTATCACGACTCACTTTTACGGCGTTATGGCGGCAGGAATTTTTGCGTTTTCAATGGCCACCGGGTTTGCGGTATGGCTCTTCAGAAAGACCTACTTTAAGCGCGTTATGTGTACGATCTTTATTACCATGGGCATTGCGCTTACGCCCATGTTCCTGGCAGCTGCCGAAGGCATAGAGATCGAAGGATCCTTGAGATGGGGGCTGAGCATCATCTTCGGTGTAAAGGGCGATGATGAAGCGGACAAGGAAAACACCGAAACGGAAGAACAGACAGAAATTGTTGAAGAAGTTACGGAAGAGGTTGAGGAAGTCGAGGAAGAAGTAGATCGAACGACTCGTCTCCAAAGATTTATAGAGACTTATTCCGAAAAATACGGCAGTATCGCCGGCCCGCCCGTAGCTTATGTGGAATTGTTAAAAGCCGATCTTAGCTCCAACGTATTCAAGGAGAAGGATCAGAGTCAGATATATGTAGTGCTTATAGGATATGGAACCCTGCTTGTTTTGGGCGTAGTGATAATGCTTGGAAAAAGGGATAAGATGTACGGTGCCGTGCTTTTGTCAACGGGAATCCACATGGTAGTGATCACAACCGTACTGTGCGCAGGTGATATAGGTATTCCGATGCTGATGGACCCTGCCCGAGCCAGCATATATGTGGCTTACAGTGCTGCCTTTGCAATCCCGATGTTTGTAGATGCAGTCATGTACTTCATCCTTGGATGGGGCACTAAAAAGAAATATGTTTTGTCGATTGCATCATTTGCATTGCTTGCATTCTGGGGCGGAATGGTAATACGCACCAACTACATAAGAAAACCTCTTTCTCCCGGTGGAATGGAGACAAACGGCGCAGTTGAGTGCCTTACCAGAATTTCCATGGAAGAAGAGGACTATTCCTGGACAATATGTTCGGCCAACGATGAAGGCCGTATGGTCTATGACCACGGTTTCCATTATGAGCTGATAGATTTCCTCAGAGGAATGGAATATGTTGCGGACAAGGGCCGAGTTCGTATGCCTACCAAGTATGTATATATCTTCGTGGAAAAAATCCCGATAGATTACTTCGCGACCTATTGGGGAAGCGGACAATCCGTATCGAAATTCGGCGCAAAACGTGACCTGCCTTTGGGTAGATCTTTGGGATTGTACACCAAGGCAAATCGATGGATATGTATGTCGAGACTGTATTATTGGGCGCAGGCATTTATGGAGCTTTATCCCAATGAGATGTCAGTATATTATGAGACAGACAATTTTGTATGTTACAAGATCATACAAAATCCATACAGGTTATTTAATTTTGCAATAGACTATGAATACAACAGCACTAACCCTATGGATGTAGAACCATAGGAAAAAGGGGAAAATGGAATGATCTCACGCAGAAATTACTTTATCATCCTGATTGTAATGGGGATAATATTTGTCCTCTTCCAATTCAGCCAGTTTGCCAGATCGGCAGGGAATGATTTCAACGTAAACAAGTTTATTGAACTTGAATTACCTGAAAAAAGGCCCTGGCAGCAGGTATCTTTGACAGTGGACGATGATCTGCCCTGGGGCGATAAGGAATATACCGTATTTGTCGGAGATAAAGGATCAAATATCGGAAGTATCGTTACGCAGTGGACTTATTATACCAAGAGAGATATCCTGATCGCAGACAGTCTGACTGATTTTGCAAAGAAAGAGCATGCCCTTCCGGAATTTGTCATTATCGATTCCACCTGTGTGGATTTTGACACAGAGACGCAGATCCTGACAGATATGTTAAATACCGGTAATTCGGTGATCCTTTGCAATCTTCCGGACGTTAGTGTTATTCAGAACAATCTTGAACTTAAATCCGTATTGGGAATCGACTTCATCAAAGAAGAAAGTGTGACGGTTGAAGGAATCAAGCTCTTTGCCGGTTTCCTTTTAGGAGGCGAAGAAATATATGAGCCACAGAAGAAGGAGGAGGAGAAGAGACAGGATCTGGAGCTTACAATGCCCTGGTATATTCCTACCGGAGGAACCAAGACCTATATGGTCGGCGTTATGGACGAATATTTCGATAGCGTGATCGAGGATTATGAGTTTAAAAACGATTATTTTCCTGCAATCATATGGAGAAAGAGCACACCTAACGGACAGATCTTTTGTGTAAACGGAGACTATATGTCAACCACCACCGGACTTGGAATTTTAAGTGCGATGAGTTACGAACTGAGCAGCTATCAGTTGTACCCGGTTGTAAATGCACAGAATACGCTGGTTATAGATTTCCCTCTTATGGCGGATGAAAACGACGAAAGATTCAATGAGATCTATTCCAGATCTTTCAACGAGTTTCAGACAAATGTTATCTGGGCTTCACTTATGGCGCTTGGCGAGCAGAACGATCTTCAATTCACCTGCTTCATGTCACCAAAATACAATTATTCGGATCCCGCACAGCCCAGTTACGACGAGTATAATACACTCCTTCAGCTGTTTAATGAAAAGGATGCCGAAGTTGGTCTGTCACTTGAACATGCCGACGGCATTACACTTCTTGAAAAACTTAAGGTTGATAAGGATTATTACGATGGAATAGAAAACAGATATCAGAATTCCAGCGCATTCATGGACCTTGCGGACATTGATGAACTGGATGAGGCTGTTAAGGTAGCTTATGTAAGAAATGTTAGGACCATCGCCTGCGATGCAGATGTTCAGCTTCCTATCCTGAGCTATCTCACCGATGATATCACCTTACAGAGCCTTACAAGTAACACCCGCTATTTTACATACTCTAAGGATCTTATGCTTAAGAGTATCGAAACGGTTCTGGGATATGATAACGCAAAGCTTAACATGAGTCCCGTTATCTGGCCGGAATCCGTTGATGATCAGTGGGAGAACATCTACATCGACATGGCTAGTTCGCTTGCAACTTACTGGAGAAGATTCAAGGTATTTGACAATACTACACTTACCGAAAGCGATCAGAGAGTAAGAACCTTCTTAAACATTGATTCTTCTTCATCCATTGATGGTGATGTGATCACTCTCAACGTTTCCGGAGCAGACGGAAATACGACCTGGTTCATGCTTCGTACCCACAATGCAAAGATCGATGAGATCGAGGGAGCAACATATAAGAAGGTTGAAACCGATGCTTACCTTCTTACGGTAAATTCGGAAACTGTAACTATCAGATTAAAGAACACACAGAATATTAATAACTGATAGATAAAGATACACAAAGGGGAATATATGAAGATTTGTATTGTAGCCGAAGGATGTTATCCATATGTAGTAGGCGGTGTATCCGGATGGATACACAGTATGGTCCAGGCTTTTCCTGAACACGAATTTGTCATTCTCGGAATCATACCCGATCGTGAACAGAGCGGTAAATTCGAATATCATTTGCCGGACAATGTAAGCGCTGTTTATGAAGCATATCTGGATGATTTTGACTGGAGCGAAACAAGAAAAGAAGGACGACGCACAAAGTTAAGAAAATCGGAATACAGGGCACTTCGAAGCCTTATCATGAACAGGCGTGTTGAATGGGATGCGATCTTTGATATGTTTTCAAAGGATACCTTCTCAATTGACGACCTTTTAATGGGTGCCGACTTCTTAAAGATCGTTACGGAGTATTACAACACGAATTATCCGGAAATCGTATTCTCGGATTTCTTATGGACCATGAGATCCATATATCTTCCGCTTTTCCTGATACTTAAGACTCCGTTGCCTCAGGCAGACATTTATCACTGCGTTGCCACCGGCTATGCCGGAGTTTTGGGAGCTATGGCAAACAGACTTTACGGAAGCAAGCTTCTTCTTTCAGAGCATGGTATTTATACCCGTGAACGTGAGGAAGAAGTCATCAAAGCTACATGGGTAAAGGGTATTTACAAAAATATCTGGATCGATCAGTTTAAGAAGATGTCCATGGTAGCATATGAAAAGGCAGAGATCGTAACAAGCCTTTATGCACATGCAAGAGAGCTTCAGATCGAACTTGGATGTCCCGAAGAGAAGACCAGGATCACTCCCAACGGTATAGATGTTGAAAGGTTCCGAAATATTCCCGGTAAGCAGCCCGAGGATGAGGGATGGTTCAATATCGGAGCAGTATTGAGAGTTGCTCCCATAAAGGATGTTAAGACATTGATACAGGCATTTTCTTTTGCAAAGTCCAGATGCGCAAATCTGAAGCTCTGGATAATGGGTCCTACCAACGAGGATGAGGACTACGCAGCGGAATGTTTTGATCTCGTGGACGCCCTGGGGGTTAAGGATATAGAGTTCACCGGAAGGGTTGATGTTTCACAGTATCTGGGAAGAATGGATGCGACCATTCTTACAAGTATAAGTGAAGGACAGCCCCTTACCATTCTCGAAAGTTATGCAGCGCATGTACCTACCATTGCAACGGACGTAGGAAACTGCCGCGGACTTATCTATGGTGAGGATGACGATGAATTAGGGGAATCAGGTATTCTTACTCATATCATGAACGTGAGTGAGATCGCCGATGCGATGGTATATCTTGCATCCAATGAAGAAGAACGCCGCAAGATGGGCGATATCGGATTCAAGAGACTGAATTCGAAATACCGCATCGAAATGATGAGAGATACATATCGTAGCATTTATGAGGAATTAGGGAATAAATAAGGATAAATAACTATGGCAGGAATAGGAATAAGACTTAATAAGATCTTTAACAAAAATTCTATTGCATCGAAGCTGGTAGGTTGTGGATACAGTGTGGTTGTAACCATTGCACCCATGCTCATAATCATAACGGTAGTAGTTCTGATGCAGCTTCTGTTAGGTTTTTCAAAACTTGACTTCTATACCAGAGAATTGTATTCATGTACGGTTCTTTACATATTCGTATTTGCCTTGCTGACAACTTCGCCCTTTAACGCCGTTGTATCAAGGTACATGTCGGATATCATTTACGAGGAAAGATATGAAGACATACCTCCCTGCTTCTACATGGGACTTGCTCTTAACACGATCCTTTCCTTCATACCCGCAGCATTTTTCTGCTGGAGAGAGTATCACATAGGCGGTATAAATATCTGGTATGTATTTGCCGGATTCACCGGATACATGTGCATGATATTTACCTTCACCGTTATGCTTTACCTTTCCATCTGTAAGGATTATAAGAAGATCTCCGGTTTCTATGTCCTCGGAATGATGGTAACCCTTGTTCTTTCACTTATCCTTCACTACATATTCGGAGTTCGTACGGATATTGCGATGCTTGTTTCACTTGACGTGGGACTTCTGCTCATCGCCGTACAGGAATTCTCTCTTTTCAGAAGATACTTTAAAAAGAACTCGGGAAACTATTACGGAATGGTTCCCTATCTTAAGAAATACTGGCAGCTGGTTGTAGCCGACTTCTTCTATATCTTCGGTCTCTATGTTCACAACTTTGTATTTTGGACTACGGACTGGCACCTTATCGTTGCGAAGAGTTTTGTATGTAACCAGCCCTACGACATGGCAAGCTGCCTTGCGATGTTTACAAACATTACCGCCAGCGTAATATTCATTACCCGTGTTGAAATGTATTTCCACACAAAGTACAAGGCATACTCCGAAGCCGTTATCGGTGGAAGAGGTCTTGATATACAGAGCGCAAAGCAGAGAATGTTCCGTCAGCTTATGGAAGAGATCATGACACTTGTTCGTGTACAGTTTATCGTTACCACACCTGTTTTCATGATCGCCATGATAATCCTTCCCAGATTCGGATTCGGAGGAAACACCATGAGAATCTATCCCTGCCTTACGGTCGGATACTTTATCATGTTCATTATGTATTCCTTCATAATCTTCCTGTATTATTTCAACGATCTTACGGGAGCTGTTGTAACATCCGTTACTTTCTTTATCGTTACGATGCTTGCAAGTATTGTGGCAACTCACCTTCCCGTGGTTTGGTTTGGTACCGGCCTTGTTGTAGGTGCAGTTGCGGGATTCTCGGTAGCTTACTATCGAATGAGACGTATGGAAAAGACATTGGATGTGCATATTTTCTGCAGCGGCAGCATTCTCAAAAAGGGCCGCGGAAAGATGCCTTCAAACCTTGTTTACGAGAGGAAATAAAAATGGGTCCCAGTATTATTTTACGAGTTATTCTCATTTTATCCGGCGGTGCGATGATGCTCATTACCGTCGGCAGCCTTGCAAAAAGAAGGATGAACGAATCCTTCTGTCTTGCCTGGAGCATCATTTCTTTGGCATTGTTTGCGGCAGGTATTGTTTTAAGACCTGCTGAATGGCAGAAGTACATAAGCGGAAAGGCCCTGGCCCTGGTACTTATAATCTTCACCGCAATCTTTTACGCAGCATATTTTACGAGTCTTAAGGTTTCCGAGATCACAAGAAAGAATCAGGAACTGGCCATTCAGGTTTCGTTACTCAATCAGGAAAATGAACGTATATTGAGAAGGCTGGCCGAAGTTACCGGAAAAGATGTACGGGAATTATAGTGTATGAAAAAAATACTGTTTGTTATTAATACTCTTGGCCTCGCAGGTGCCGAAAAGGCTCTTATCGAGATGCTCAGACGATTGGACACTCCGGATTACGAAGTGTCTCTTTTCGTTTTAATGAATCAGGGCGAATTACGGGAAGAACTTCCGTCAAACGTCAAATTGTTGAACAAATGCTTTGATGACTGTCCCATTCACGGAGAAGAAGGTAAGGCACATTTAAAGAAGCATGTTATGAAATCCCTGTTCAAAAGGTGCGCATTCCTGAGATGTTTTCCTTATATGACGGTCAATGCATTCAGAATGCTCTTTAAAGGCGGTTTAAAGGTCGATAAGCTGCTTTGGCGTGCCATGGCAGTAAGTGCGGACCGCTTTGACGAGCACTATGATCTGGCTGTTGCTTATATTGAGGGCGGTGCGGCGTACTATGTCAAAGAGTTTGTAAATGCGGACAGGAAAGCAGGGTTTATACATATCGATTACAAAGAGGCAGGATATACTCGAAAGCTTGATAAAAACTGTTACCTCTCATTTGACCGGATATTTACCGTATCGGATGAGGTTAAAGGAGTATTTTCCGAGGTTTATCCCGAATTAACCGACAGGATCGAAGTATTCCATAATCTTTTGGATATCGAAGGAATAAAGCATAAGGCTGAGTTACCCGGCGGATTTGACGACGACTTTGACGGATTGAGAATTGTAACGGTTGGACGTCTTAATCTGCAGAAATCATTCGATGTATCCATAGATGCCATGAAGCTTATAAAGGATGCGGGTATCAGGGCGAGATGGTATGTTCTCGGCGAGGGTGATCAGAGAGAATTCCTTGAGTCACGAATAGAAATGTTGGGTCTTAAAGAAGATTTTATTCTTCTTGGCAATCGTGCAAACCCTTATCCGTATGTTAAGCAATGTGACCTGTACGTACATGCTTCGAAATTTGAAGGAAAGAGTATTGCAATCCAGGAAGCCCGGATTCTCGGTAAGCCCATTGTTGTCACCGACTGCAGCGGAAACAGGGAACAGATCAATGATGGAATGGACGGAAGGATATGCGACTTTGACAGCAATGCGATCGCCGAAACCGTTATTGAAATGCTTAAGGACAAGGATAAAGCAACACAAATGGGAATTGCGGCCGCTAACCGCATTTTGGAAGAAGAAAAGAATTCTGCTGATCTGCAGAAGCTGATAAATCTTTTAGCATAGGGGAAAATTATGGAACAGAAGAGAAAAGAGGTACTTATAATAATTCCGGCCTATAACGAGGCCAAGACCATTGAGCCCGTATTGGACGCTCTGCAGTCACCGCCCATATCAGATGTGTGCGATGTGCTGGTCATGAACGATGCGTCAAAGGACGGAACTCAGTATATATGTAAGCGTCGCGGGATTCCCGTAATAACCCATGTTTATAATTTGGGTTACGGCTCCGGTCTTCAGGTCGGTTATAAGTATGCCTTCAGAAGGGGATATGACTATGTCATTCAGATGGATGCAGACGGACAACATGACCCTTCCAATGTTCTGAAAATATATGATGCTTTGAAAACAAAGGACGAGAAGGGCGGATATCCGGATATAGTCATCGGTTCCAGATTTGTTGACGGTGCCATTGCTTTCCCTGTGCCCATTTCCAAGAAGATAGCCTTTGTGCTTTTCAGAACTCTCATCAAGTGGGCCACCGGTCAAAAGATAATGGACCCCACTTCAGGTTTACAGGGACTCAGCAAGAGAACATTCTGGTATTATTCCAGATATTCCCATTTTGATGATAAATATCCGGACGCAAATATGCTTATGCAGATGAAGATGTTGGGATATAATGTTAAAGAGATCCCTTCGGTAATGTATGCGAGAACGGAAGGAACAAGCATGCACTCCGGAATCATCAAGCCCATGGTCTATATGTTCAGAATGGCATTTTCGATCATTGCCGTATGGGCCAGGGTAAGAATTTACGGTATGGATAAAGGAGCTATAAATGAGCAGGCAATCATCGAAGACTTACAAAAGAGCGTCTTTTAAGGCACCTCGATTAAAGGAAATTTCTGATGAACTTGTTAATCCTTACAGAGGCTGGTATCAGATACACACCTTTAAGCTCGATGAAGATATAGATATGACTGACAGGGAGTATACCCTTAATCACACGGATACACTGGCGCTGATCCTTGTGGATATCAGTGCCTACAGGAGTAGCGCACTTGATGACAAGGCAATCAATAATCTAAGGAATATATTTGCATTCTTCAGAGATTACAGACTGGATATGATCGTGCGAGTAGTATATGACACCGTGGGAAAATGTCTTGAGACGGAGCCCTCGGAGGAAACAACGATCATGGAGCACATGGATCAGCTGGTTCCCATAATGAAGGATTACGCCGCTAATATTTTCGTTTATCAAGGCCTTCTTATCGGTAACTGGGGTGAGATGCACTCTTCAAAGTTTCTTTCTCCCGCCCGCCTCAGCCGACTGGCTACGGACTTCCTTGAGAACATTCACGGAACGGCTTTCCTTGCGGTACGTCGTCCGGCTTATGTTCGCATTCTTTTTCCCGAAGGAGAGGATTTAAGGCAGAACAGGGTAGGTATCTTTGATGATGCCATCCTTGCTTCACCCACCCATTTGGGAACCTTTGGTGAGAAACCTGCCAAGGATGTAAGGCGTGAACAGTCATGGCTTCCCAAGGAAGAAATAAAGTACGTTTCGTCTCTCTGCGACCGTGTTCCTTATGGTGGTGAAGGACTTTATTCGGAGGAAAAGGATGCCATTTCTTCCGTAAGGCATTCGCTGAAAGCAATGTCGGAGTATTTCTCCACTCTTCATGTTACATACTTAAACAGAATACATGACATCAACTTCGTAGAGCATTTAAAGACTCTTAAATGGAACGGCAGAGATCTCTACAGAGGAATGGACGGCTACGAGTACATAGGCAGACATCTCGGCTACCGTTTCGTTCTCAGAAAGGTGGCATGTTCGTTGCTGGAGAGCGACAACAGCATTCTCCGCTGGGATATAACCATTGAAAATATAGGTTTTGCCCGTATTTTCTTTAAGAACGGCTGCACAATGCGTGCAACGGATATTTACGGAAATGAAGTTGTTTTGGAACTGGCTGACTGGATCGAATTAAACCAGATAGCATCCGGGGAGAAGCATACTTTCGTGTGCATGACACCCGTAGTTGTGGGCAAGGTTTATCTTTCTTTCACCAAGGAAGATACAAAGCAGGCAATTTATTTTGCCAATCGTAATCAGATTGACAGTGAGTTCAACTCTGAAATCTATTTGGGAAGTATTAAATTACATTAAGCAAAATGGGTAATAAAACCGAATCCAGAACAGAATATTCGGCGAGAAATATAACATTTGCAATGGTGGGAAGGGTTGCGGCCCTTCTTATGGGGTTTGTTTCGCGTGTAGTATTCACCCACACACTCGATACGGAGTATGTGGGTGTTAATGGTCTGTTTACCGATATCCTCCACGTTCTGTCACTGACGGAGCTGGGCTTCGGAACCGCCATCACCTATGCCCTTTATAAGCCAATCGCCGAGGACGATATAGAAAAACAAAAATCCTATATGAAGATCTACCGCCTGTTTTACCATATTGTTGCGGTGATCGTACTTGCAATGGGATTATGCGTCACACCCTTCCTGGATGTGATAATCAAAAACAAACCGAATATACCGCATCTTACGCTGATCTACCTGATGTATCTTGCGAATACGGTGATTTCCTATCTTCTTGTTTATAAGAGGACGCTGATAGATGCCCATCAGAAGAGTTACATCGGAGAGATCGTCAGGACAACCTCCTGGGTCATACAGACTCTCATACAGATCATAATTCTTGTTGTTACAAAGAACTTTATCCTTTATCTTTCCATAAACCTGCTCAGTACGTTGTGCTTTAACCTGGTTATATCCTTTATAGCGGAAAAGATGTATCCCTATCTTAAGGACAAGGAAGTGGAGCCCCTTGAGCCCGAGGAGAGAAAGGATATCTTTAAAAATGTGGGAGCACTGATCCTTAACAAGATCGGAGATGTTGCGATAAACAACACGGATAATATCCTTTTGTCTTCCCTTGTTGGCATTGTGGCAGCGGGGTTATATTCAAACTATTATCTGATCATTGATTCAGTGAAGATGGTCTTTGCCCAGATCTTTAACGGTATTACCGCAAGCGTGGGTAATCTGGGAGTTTTAGAGAATAAAGGCCGGGTTAAAAAGATATTTGAAGGCTGCTTTTTCATGGGACATTGGATGAACGGAGTGGCCGCCATAGCCCTTTATGAGGTCCTGAATCCCTTCGTAGCCATGAGCTTTGGTGAAAACTATGTTTTCGAAGCAAACATAACGCTTATATTATGTATTAATTTCTACATAAACGGAATGAGACAGGCGACTCTGGCATTCAGAAATTCCCTGGGATTATTCTATTACGACAGATATAAATCCATTCTGGCAGCTATCATCAACCTGGGTGCTTCCATTGTTCTCGGATTATGGCTGGGTACCGTGGGAATCTTCCTTGGAACTCTTGTAAGCCTGATAACCACATTATTCTGGATAGAGCCCTATGTGTTATATAAAAAGAGGCTCGAAAGTCCGGTATTACCCTATTTTGCCAAGTATTTCATCTATTCGGCATCCACTGCGGGGCTTTGGCTTGTTTGTGATCTTATATGCAGGAATATACAGGGAGCACATTTTAAGGTTTGTCTGCTTAGGGGTATCATTTGTGTTGCTGTCGTGGATCTGGGATTTCTTTTATTGTTTTTCAGAACAAAGGAATTTAAACTTCTATGGAACAAGGCAATGTTTATTCTCGGGAAAAAACTGAAAAAGGCGCAATGACCACCGGGTTAAGGGATGATGAAATCTGGCTTTGTTCGGCATTAAAGGCTTCGATCAATGGTTCGGAATTTTCAAAAGCCGATGAAACGGTTGAAAGGGAAGTCCTCAAGAATGATAAAGGCCGTGGTGTGCTTGCCCTTCTTTATCCGTTTTTTGATGACATATCGGATCTCGGGCTAAAAAAAGCTGTTGAATACTCGGCAAAGAATAATGCAGTCAGTTGTTATCGTCTCTTTCAGAATACTCGGTATATTCTTGAAAAACTGGAAGCTGAAGGAATAGATTGTGCAGTTCTTAAAGGCGTTGACCTGGCAAGCAGATATCCCGTTCCGGAATACAGAGGGTTTGCTGATATAGATCTTTTTATCCGAGACAGGGAGCAGATCGACAACGCCGTACGGATAATTGAAAACTGTGGATTTGAAAAGGAAAAAGAACAAAGCTCCATACATCACATAGCCTTTTTGAATCAGGAACGGATTGAGATAGAACTCCATACGGATATGGTCCGTCCTTTTGACAGCGAGGCCGTCAACAGCAGGATCGCAGATATATATAAGTCAACGGACTATAGTTTCTTTGAAAGGGAATTGTTCGGAGTCCGATTCAAAGTACTTCCGGATTCATTGAACGGCTTTTATCTTCTTTTACATACACTCCAGCATTTTCTGGCTGCGGGCTTCGGATTGAGGCTTCTGCTTGACTGGATGGCCTTCTGGAACGGTGTGGGGGATGATAAAGCATTTACGGAATTTAAGGCTCATTGTGATTCATGCAAGGTCAGAGGATTTTCTGATGCCATAACCGGCATATGTGTGAAATATCTGGGGATGTCTCCCGAGAGAGCGGAAAAGATCATGAGTCCCGGCTATTTGCAGGCTTTGGATAAAAATGAAGTTATAGATAAACTGGCGCGAGAAGTGTTTGATGCCGGCCGGTTTGGCGAAGGCACCGGAAGACTTGTAAATTTGAGGAATCCTTCGATCTTTGGATTGATCAAGGAATTTCATCATCAGACCAGGATCAACTATCCCAAAGCCTCAAGAATTTTTCTTATATGGCCGATATTATGGATAGGTTCGTTGATCCGTTTTATGAAGAATAACAAGACTGTGAGACATACCGGCGCAAAAGAGATCATCGGAAATGCCAAAAAGCGAAGCCGCCTTACAAAGGAAATTGGGTTATGGTAAAACACTCGTGTTTTTAGTACCAAATTCCCAAAAGGATTGACAATTTCGCGAAAAATTGGTACATTAAAGATACCTATGATGAATTAAGTGTCTTTGTTCACATTTTGTGAGAGAGGAGTATATATATGAAAGAATATGTAAAGCCCGTGGTTCTTGAATCGGCTGAAATGACTGAAGGAGTATTTGCAAACACCTGGAGTGGCGAAACCGGTGAGTGGACCTGGGAGGCATGGTGGGAAGGTCACAATTCCGGATCCCATTCCGAAATGCAGATCAAAGGTCATTACAGCGGAAACAGATCAGGTACTGTCAGAATCACCGTTGAAATGCAGTTCCTGGGAGAAGCCGATATTACCGGTGTCGACAGTGTTTCTATGGGCTCAGTAGATTGGACCTCTAAAACGCTTACCTGGAAATGTGAAAGACCGTTTAACCCGGGAGAGAATATAGCAGCCACGTGGCACATTACGTTCTCGAAGGGTGCGCCCGGCGAGGAAGATTTGGTACATGGTGCTTACCATACTCCGCGTGATAAATCCGGCAACGAAAGTCCTTATGCTCATATAATTGCTCCCGAGTGGATGATCACAAAGCATACAGAAGAGATTTTATAGTAGTAGAATATTTTATATAAGCATATTTGTAAAAGGCGGCTTTGCAAGCCGCCTTTTTGCGGAAGTGGGATAGATGAAAAACAGAAGTAACAATAAGGATCAAAACAAAAAGAATACTGCCAAGGAAAAAGTTACTTCGATGATCTCGAACTATAAGTGGGTGGGACATTACGCCAAAAAACATTTCTGGACAATAGTTATTTATACTTTATTGGGATTGTCGGGTGTTTTGGTTTCCCTTTTATCAAGCCTTACTTCGAAGGATCTGGTTGATATCATTACCGGAAGGCAAGCGGGTACTTTGATAAAAACTTTTATCATGCTTATCGGTTATCAGCTTTTTTCAGTAGCCATCAGTAATGTTTCATCATATTTGAACACTGTCATGACCATCAAAGTAGAAAACGGTATTAAAGCCGATATTTATGATCAGATTGTTGTTACCGATTGGGAGTCTCTTTCCAAATTTCATTCGGGAGCCATCGTCTCCAGATGGGGAGGAGATTCAAGCACCATTGCCAATGGACTATTAAATACTGTTCCGAGTATTGTAACAAATCTGGTCAGATTTTTCGCTGCATTATATCTGATAGTCAAAGAAGATTGGACGTTTGCGTTGTTTGTATTGGCTAGTGTGCCTTTAAGCTTTATTGTGTCACGAACAAATCTTTCACGCATGAGTTCCGTTAACAAAGAGAATAATGAGCTTTCCGTTAAGATGAGCACTTTTACTCAGGATTCTTTTTCAAATATCCAGACTGTAAAAGCGCTTGATATGATAAAGCTGTATTCAAAGAGATTAAGAGAGCTGCAAAAGGAAGGAGCCTCTGTAAGGCTTAAAACCCAGAAAGTAGCCATCGTTAATTCACTTGTACTGGTTCTTGTTACGCAATTGGTAACATATTCAACCTATGGGTGGGGAATATACAGAGTCTGGTCGGATGTGATCACTTACGGTACCATGACGATGTTTCTTACTTTATCGAATTCGCTTACGGGCACTGCCCAGACACTGATCAATGTAGTACCGTCACTTATAAGGATCTCAAATGCCTCCGAACGCCTGAGAGAGATCGTGGATCTTCCCAAGGAAGATTATTCAATGGCGGGGGAAGTGGAAGCATTTTATAAAGAGAATGCTTCCAAGGGAATTGGATTAAAGCTGAACGATATTTCTTTTTCATATCTGTCGGGAACGGAAGTATTTGACAAAGCTTCCATGGATGCGTCTCCACGTGAAATAGTCGGCCTGGTTGGCCCGTCCGGTGAAGGAAAAACAACAATGCTCAGGCTTCTTCTTTCGATAGTGAAGTCAAAAGAAGGGGAAGCATTCATAACTGCCGGAGATGCGAAGAAGGCTTATGGGGATGCGCTGATGCCACTGAATGCTTCGGCCAGACAGCTTTTCGCTTATGTTCCTCAGGGTAATTCAATGTTCCCCGGAACCATTGCGGATAATATGAGAAATGTTAAAGAAGATGCTACGGATGAGGAGATAATAGATGCATTAAAGAAAGCATGTGCATGGGACTTTGTAGCCAAGCTTCCGGAGGGAATCAATAGCGAACTTAAGGAACGCGGTGGCGGATTGTCAGAAGGTCAGGCCCAGAGGCTGGCCATTGCCAGGGCATTTATAAGGCGTTCACCCATTCTTCTTCTTGATGAGGCTACTTCCGCACTGGATATGGATACCGAGAAGAAGGTTCTGGACAATATTGTCAGCGATGAATATCCTCGAACCTGTATCGTGACAACTCACAGGCCTGAGGTCATGGATATATGTCACAAGGTATATAAGATAGACAATAAGGACATCAGTTTAAAGAAGGCTGATTAAGATATATTGGGGAGTTAAAAAATATGGCAGAATGCAAAAAGTGTATCGGTTTCTTTTCGGGAAATCTCACACATTCCGGAGGAACGGAGCGTGTATTGTCCACGATAGCAAACGGACTGGTTAAAAGGGGATACAGGGTATTTATAGTAAGCCTTACGGGGGAAGGAGAACCCTATTTTGAGTTTGATAATTCCATCAGGGTGTTCTGGCTTAAATCCGCAAGCCTTAAATCAAATATTCTTCGTAATCTTTCTTCCTTAAAGAAGATCTTAAAGGAAATGCAGCCGGATATATGGATCGATGTGGATTCCATTCTCATTGTTTATTCTCTTTTCATGCACAGAATGCGTCCTGAGATGAAAAGAATATCCTGGGAGCATTTCAACTACTATTCAATATTTCCCGTAAATGCCGGACTTCGTAAGATCACTCGGAAGCTTGTGTTAAGATATACGGATGTGTTTGTTATCCTTACGGATGAGGATATGGGCTATTACAGGAAAAATGAGAAGATAAAATGTGAGATCCGCAGGATATATAATCCTTCTCCATATGAGATCGTTGAACAGGAGCCTGATTACTCCATTAAGAAAGTCATATCCGCAGGCAGGCTGATATACCTTAAGGGCCTGGATATGCTGCTTGATGCGTGGAAGATGGTCCTGGATAAATATCCGGACTGGGAGCTGGATCTGTATGGTTCGGGGGACTATGAGGATGCTCTTAAAGCCAGAGTCACGGATGAGCAGATTGACCGTGTAGTCTTTAAAGGAAACTGTGAAAATATGAGGGAAGCCTACAGTAATGGTTCCGTCTTTGTAATGACTTCAAAGAGTGAAGGTTTCCCCATGGTAAATCTGGAGGCCATGTCCTTTGGATTGCCCATAGTTGCCTTCGCATGTAAGAGCGGAGTTCGTGAGCAGGTATTTTCGGGATTCAATGGTGAATTGATCGAGCCCTTTGATGTGGATGAATACGCGAAGAAACTTGCGGAAGTAATGGCCGACCAGGATAAACGCCGTCAATACGGACATAACAGCATTAAGAAAGTGTCAGAGTTTTCCATAGACAATATACTTGACGACTGGGAGAACCTCTTTGAAGAACTTTGCTGATATAGAAAGAGTGTATCAAAACGATGTTTTGATACACTCTTGTTTTTTACTTGTAAAACCTCTTTATTGCCCACAGAACGAACCGACATAATCCAAGTTTCAGCATGAGGATCACCAATGCAGGTCTAAGCGGCAATTGGCTTACATGGGCGTATTTAAGAATCTGTGTTTCTTTCAGTTCCTTCTTTAAATGACGAGCGGTTTTTGCGGGAGTGGAACTGCTTAAATAGGTACCTGTTATGTCGTATATTATTCTGCTTGCATAGAAATCGTTCATCTGCGGAACGATAAGCGGATCTTTGGTCCATTTACGGCTCTCAATGTATTGGAAAAGGCGCAGTCTCTTCCTTATTCGCACTGTATCGTATTTTGATGTGATGGATCCTTCATTTAACTTGTTGTAGAAATATAAAACATCTTTACATATCACCACTGCATTTGAATTCATAACACATTCAAATACATACGCGGTGTCTTCACCAAGACGGATCCCTTCGTCGAAACAGTGATGTTCTTCAAGAAGTTCCCGCTTAAAGGCTCTGTTCCAGGAGGCAGGTAAAAAGACTGCATCTTCAATGTATAAGTCGGGATCGCTTACCAGGCGGGGGAATATTTCCTTTTCAAGCCTGGCCCTGTCATAAAAGCCGGCTTCGGCAGTGATCAGATGCACTCGCTTACGATCGCTGTGGACACGCATGGAGCCGAATATAACAAGATCCGGCTTCTCGGGAGCAGAGGTGATGCAGGAGTGTATTGTTTCAAGCCAGTTGGGAGCTACCCAGTCATCATCGTCAATATATAAGATGTAGTCGCCCCGAGCCGCCTTGATCCCTGTATTACGGGCAGAAACCAATCCACCGTTAGGCTTGTGTATTACCCTGATCCGATCATCGTGCTTGGCATATTCATCACATAGTTCCGAGGAACCGTCTGTAGAACCATCATCCACCAGAATGATCTCGGCTTCACAGCTTTTCTGGGGCAGGACGCTTCCAAGGCATCTATGCATGTATTCTTTTGCGTTGTAAATCGGTATTATGATAGAAAAAAGCATATATGACAGCTTTCATAAAAAAATTTGACGTCATTTTATCTTGTAATGACTGAACCACATAAAAGTTAACATCAAATTAAACCGATCACAATAAGGTCATACAGCAGCTTGTAAGGCAGTTTAAGATAGGGATTATTCTTTTTGATCGCACGCATGCTGTCTGTTTTAAGCTCTGTCTTGATGTTCTTAAATGCTTCGTTTTCTTTTTCCCCTCTGTCCATGCGACGAAGATTCCAGTAGCAATAGAGAGCGGAAAAGATATATTTGAATTCGGCCTCTTTTACAAGATGAGGACGTTCTTCTTTAATGAAATTCATGTTGTCCAGCGCGTTTTTGAACACATCCACTTTGCGCAGGGAGAAAGAAGAGGTTGTGATACTGTTGGCACGGATCCTGTATATGTATGTGGGATGCTGTGAGAACACTACCGTGTTACAGATGTTATATGCTCTCAAGACCGTATATTCATCATCGTTTACCCTTCCTGCGGGGAAACGAAGCTCTTTAAAGATCTCGCGCTTGAAGAGTCTGTTCCAGATAGCGGAGCCATTAAGAAGAACCTTCTTCATTGCTTCATCTGCAGAAACCTTTTCTACGACACCATCTTTTAAAGTGGTCTTTTCAAGTTCGTATGTTTTATCCGGCTGTTCAAAAAGCTTTACGCATCCGCCCACAACGCAATCGGCATCATACTGCTGCTGTAGATCGAACAGGTGCTGGATGGCATCCTTTTCATAATAGTCATCACTGTCCGCAAAGATGATGAAGGGTGCATCCGCAACATCTATTCCGTCGTTACGGGCCATGGCAACTCCGGCATTTTCTTTATGGATAACGTGTATACGCTCATCCTTTGCAGCATACTGATCACAGATTTCGCCACACTTATCCGGTGATCCGTCATCAACAAGGAATAACCTTATGTTTTCATAGGTCTGGTCAAGAATGCTTTCTATGCATTCTCCCAGATAATCTTCAACCTTATATACAGGTACTACAACATCGATCAATGGTCTTTCCATATAAAATTAACCCTCCGTCTTTTTGTTCATTTCCATTTTGCAGACAACAATAAACATATTATAGGCTTTCAAAGCCAAAAGAAGCGAACCTATCTTTACTGCGAGATGCCAGTAAAGAGGGGCCTTGAAAGGTAGCAGACATCCGAAGGCAAGCTTTCGGATGGCCTTTTTGGCATCGACATCATTTGAAAAATATTCTTTTAATGCTGCTTTCGCAGCTTTATTACCGGAATCCTTGTGGCAAAGCAATTCCTGTTTGGCAACAAAGTTCGCTCCGGAAAAGTAATGCAGTGCGATCATGTCCATAAGGTCGTCGTCTGCACCTGTATCAATAAGATACTGCTTCAGATCGGCGGCTATCGATTTCCATTTTTTGCCGTAGTTTTCTTTATACTTAAAAGTAGTGGATGAGGTGTTGACTCTGTATAAAACTACGCTGGAATCTATAAAGGAATACTTGGGATGCTTTGACAGGACCATAAGGCTGTGGGCTTTGTCCTGAGTAAAGGGATAGGGTTTCTGCCAAAGGTCATTGTCGATAAGGAAGGCCCTGCGATATAGCTTGCCCCAGCTAAAGGACAGATGACTGTTTTGATAAAATCCCCTGAATCGGAAAAGGCGGCTCCTTGTGTTGAGCCCGTCCAGATTGTGACGTTGGATAGATTTTACTTCTCCGTCGGAGTAACGGCGATAGTTGCCCTGCACCACATCCGATCGGTCTGCAGCGGCAGAATCGTATAATGTTTTAAGAGCCTTTGGCCCGTCCAGCAGGTCGTCGGAATCAAGAAACATGACATATTCGCCGTTGGCTTCTTTAAGTCCGGAGTTTCTTGCAAGGCCAAGCCCCATATTTTCCTGATGGATCACCTTGATACGGGCGTCTCTCTGCACATATTCATCGCAAAGTTTGCCGGAACCGTCGGTGGAGCCGTCGTCAACAAGAATGATCTCGAAATCATCAAATTCCTGTGAAAGAACACTGTCCATGGTTTCGGGCAGATAATTCAATGTCTGAAACACAGGAATTATTACGCTTATCTTTTCCATATCCCCTCTCCGAAAAGCAAATTAGTACCCTTTTATAATCGCATTCTTGCCTTGATTTAGCAAGTGTTTTCTCGGGAGTTTTCCTATCACGCAACCTGCACTATTTTCATTCCGAAATCTTTATGCTAATATGTTTGTGTTATATTTCGCAGAAAGGGAATCATTGAATATGAAAAAATTTCTGATATATATAATGGCCGCTGCCATGACGGTGTCGCTATTTGGCTGCGGGGAAAAGACCGGATCCGGTGAAGAGGGTTCCGGAAAGACGTCGGAAGTGTCCGGGGCTTCAGTGACAACCGAACTGATAGCGGAAGATGTGAACGGATATGACGTTACCGTATACGACAGCGTCCTTGAGTATTATTACAATATACTTGCCGGCAATACGCCCTTTTCCTTCGATGACGAAGAATATCTTAATAACTATGACAGACTCGGCTGGCTGTATGATGCAATGAAGATTGAAGATGTTGATGAACGGATGAACACTTACGGATATAAGATCATGAACCTCACCAGAGATGAGACTCCGGAGCTTATCATAGGAACTTTTCCGGCTATGATGGAATACAGTGAAGCCAGTCCCGTTATGAATATCTATACCGTAAAAGACGGCGAGCCCTATTTTATCGCCGGCGGGGGTGGAAACGACAGGCTTTTCATTATTAATGATGATTCTATCTTTTTCACAGGATCGGATGGGGACAATTTCTATTACTACGGTCGCTATATTTTCAGTTTTGACGGAACAGGAAAACTGTGGAGGGATTATTATTATTCCGCAGAGAGTGAAAACGGAAAGCTTGGATATTATTACAATACTGTAGGCGGACCGGGACTGGCGTGGTCAGAGCGCATTACCCAGGCCAAATATGACGTGAACAGTCTTTCTGACAATATTCAGTCGAGACTTATTTACATAGATTTTAATCTATTTTCAACACTTTCCGGCAGGTACGAAAAGGCTGACTGATATGCATCCTTTAGCAGGTGGAACGATATAATCGTTCTACCTGTTTTATTGTATGCTCAATATCAAATTCGGCGTTTTTGACCTTGTCCACGCCCTCTTCACGTGCATAATGCTTTACGTGAAGGATCGCATCGGTCCATTTAGGTATATTTCTTTTTCCCAGGGGCAGGAAGATCACACTGTCATTTATTTTCACAAGATCCGGAAGGCTGTCGGAGGCTACTACCGGCAATCCGGATGCCTGCGCTTCGATCACGGCAAAACCCAAAGCCTCATGCTTTGACGGAAGAATAAAAGCGTCCATTGCCATGAGATAACCCGGCACGTCTTCCGTAATACCCGTAAAAACAACACGCTCAGACAGACCTTTTTTGCTGACCATATCCTCAAGGGCACTGCGATCGGGACCGTCACCGACAAGGATCAGTCTGGAGTCGGGCCTTACTTTCAGAAGCTCTTCAAAAACGGACAGTGTGAAAAACTGGTTTTTGTTCTCACACAGCCGTCCCACATTTCCCAAAACAAACTCCGTATCGGAAATATTTAAAGATTCGCGTATTGCGTTGCGACGTTTTTGATCAAACAGGAAACGGTCAGTCTCAATACCGTTGGTGATTATATGGGTTTTTTTCTGATACTTTCGGGTAAATTTCCAGGCAGCAGCCTCCTTTGAACAGGCGCAATACACATCAACATACTTACGCATGCTGAGCGAAGCGATACTGCGATATAAATGAATGGCCGGATTGTATCTGGTACCGGTCAAATGAGAATGAACGATGATCTTTGCAGACTTCTGACACTTTGTAGCTGCAGCTATGGTTGCGAGCTGCTGGATCGTAGAACCGTTTATATGAATAACATCGTAAGGATTTTCCTTAAAAAAAGCATACAGGGGCCTGTACCAGCCATTGATGTCCGATGCTTTTAATTCGAATGTAAATAAATTGCCTCCGCGGGCGTTCAATGCATTTTTAAGATCCCCGTTTATGTAAGTCAATGGCGTCAGGCAATCAATGCTGATGCTGCTGTCGAGGTTCTTAATGATCTGTGTAACAAACGTCTGTATACCGTCAGCCCTTATTGGACCGGCGATCACTTCCAAAACTTTCATGTTTAATTCTTCTCCCAAAAGAAACAATCCGAATATCTGCGCAACGTTTATTGTTGACGATTTACTTTTTCTTCTTGGGCCATTTCCCGAATGCCCAGGGAAACCACTTCATTGAAATGTATGCAAAAGGTGCCATGATGACCGCCATGAATACGGCACATGTGATGGGAAGAACAAAACTCATCACACCGGTTTCTGCGGACAGGCCAATCATTTTGATCCCGATATAAAAGAACTCACGCACGATACCGGAAAATGCATAATAGAACAAAGTGTGGAGCCCCAGGAAATTGAGGACCTTTCCAAATTTAGTGTTC
>JAEEIN010000138.1 GCA_016281385.1 Lachnospiraceae bacterium
GTCAGGCAGTGATCGAGATCGGAAGAGTTGACTATTCAAGAAACGGTCGCTGAATGAACTTTTTCATTTACGATCAGAAGCGTTATGAATTTGTGGATACCGTTTCCTTTGATTCTTACGAAGCGGAAATACCCTGTTCCAGATAAGGAATAATGCTTGTTTTTTCCTATTAAAAAGGGTACATTAGAAAATAGTTTAATATAAGGACGGAATTTTAATATGAAAAACGGAGAAAGAGTATATAATCCCAAGGAGATCGAGCCCAAGTGGCAGAAATTCTGGGAAGAAAACGAAACCTTTAAAACAGATGTATGGGACTTTTCAAAGCCCAAGTTCTACGCACTTGACATGTTCCCCTATCCTTCGGGAGTAGGTTTACATGCAGGTCATCCGGAAGGATACACCGCAACGGATATCGTATCGAGAATGAAGCGTATGCAGGGCTATAACGTCCTTCATCCCATGGGATATGATTCCTTCGGCCTTCCCGCCGAGCAGTATGCGGTTACCACCGGTAATCATCCCAACGGCTTTACTCAGGAAAACATCAAGACCTTCTCCAAGCAGCTTAAGGAGCTTGGTTTTGACTATGACTGGTCCAAAGTCATCGCAACCTCGGATCCCGAGTTCTACAAGTGGACTCAGTGGATCTTCAAGAATCTCTATCTTGACGGATATGCCAAGTACATCGACATGCCCGTTAACTGGTGTGAGGAGCTTGGAACCGTTCTTTCCAACGACGAAGTCATCGACGGAAAGAGTGAGCGCGGCGGCTATCCCGTAATAAGAAAGAATATGAAGCAGTGGGTCATCGACCAGCCTGCTTTTGCCGAGGAACTCCTTGAAGGACTGAACGAGGTTGACTGGCCCGAATCCACAAAGGACATTCAGCGTAACTGGATCGGAAAATCCACCGGTGTTGAGGTCGATTTCGATATCGTAGGCGGCGGAAAGTTCTCCATCTATACCACTTGTATCGAGACCATCTATGGAATCACCTTCATGGTTCTTGCTCCCGACGGAAAGACTGTTCAGGAACTTATGCCTCGTATTCAGAATAAAGAAGAAGTTCAGGCTTACATAGACGAAACCCTTAAGAAGAACGATATGGACCGTACAGAACTTAACAAGACGAAGTCCGGCTGCGAGCTTAAGGGTGTTACCTGTATCAACCCCGTAAACGGCAAGGAAGTCCGCATGTTCATCGGTGACTTTGTTCTTGCAAACTACGGAACCGGCGCGGTAATGGCAGTTCCCTCCCACGATCAGAGAGACTTTGAATATGCCATCGCCCACAAAATCGATATGATCCAGGTAATCGACGGAGCAGATGTAAGCGAGCATGCTTTTGAGAAGCAGGATTATCTCGGAAAGGGCTGCAAGCTCATCAATTCCGAGGAATTTACGGGACTTACCGTTGAAGAAGCCAAGGAAGCCATCACCAAGAAGCTTGAAGCAATGGGTGTTGCAAGAAGAAAGGTTAACTACCACTTCAGAGAGTGGATCTTCGCCCGTCAGCGTTACTGGGGCGAGCCCGTGCCCGTTGTTCATACTGAAAACGGTGAGATACACGTACTTGACGATGATGAGTTACCGCTTGTTCTTCCCGAACTTGAGGATTACAAGGGAAAGAACGGCAAGGCACCCCTTGAGAATGCCACCGAGTGGAAGCAGTACGACAAAAACGGCGTAAAGGGTACGAGAGAGACTTCGACAATGCCCGGTTCGGCCGGTTCCAGCTGGTACTATTTCAGATATATCGATCCCCATAACGATAAAGCTTTTGCGGATCCCGGGCTTTTGAAGCACTGGATGCCCGTTGACCTTAACATCGGCGGACCCGAGCATGCGGTAGGACATCTTATGTACTCCCGTATCTGGAACAGATACCTTTACAACAAGGGACTTGCGCCCACTAAGGAGCCCTTCAAGAAGCTCGTTCACCAGGGAATGATCCTTGGTTCCAACGGTATCAAGATGGGTAAGCGTTTCCCTGAGTTTGTTGTTAACCCCTCCGATATCGTAAATGAATTCGGTGCAGATACCCTTCGTCTCTACGAGATGTTCATGGGACCTCTTGAGGTTTCAAAGCCCTGGAGCCAGGACGGTGTAGTAGGCGCAAGAAAGTTCATCGGACGTGTATGGACCTTCATCACAAATGAGGAAAATATCACGGAAGAAAACGACGGAAAGCTTACAAAGCTTTATCATCAGACCGTTAAGAAGGTTACCGAGGACTTTGAGAAGTTAGGCTTCAACACCGCAATCTCCCAGCTCATGATCTTCATGAACGCAGCATACAAAGAGGGTAAGATGCCCAAGGAGTATGCAGAGGGATTTGTAAAGATGATGTCCTGTATCACACCTCATGTAGGCGAAGAGATGTGGCAGGTTCTCGGCCATGACAATACCCTTGCATTTGAGCCCTGGCCTGTATACGATCCCGAACTTTGCAAGGAGAATGAAGTAGAGATCGGTGTTCAGGTCAATGGTAAGGTTCGCGGAACCATAATGGTTTCCGTAGATGAAGAATCCGACAGTGCCATTGCCAAAGCTCACGAACTTGCACCTGTTAAGGCAGCTTTGGATGGCAAGACCATTGTCAAGGAGATCTACGTTAAGGGTAAGATCGTAAATATTGTTGTTAAATAATGGCGTATGCGCGCAGGATATGAAAATCCCATCTTGCGCGCAAATCCCATATATGTTATTATTTCAAGGAATTATTAATCAAGCAGGAAAGGAGTTGTGAAAACAATGAAAAGAATAAAGACTCTTGAGACTCGCAACCTTTGCGAAAGCGCAAAGAAGGGCGGATGTGGTGAGTGCCAGACATCCTGTCAGTCAGCATGCAAGACAAGCTGCGGCGTAGCTAACCAGAAGTGCGAGAACAATAATAAGTAATTAAGATGGTGCCTTAAACGGGCACCATTTTTTACGTAAGGAGATATATGTTACATCAGTACAAATTAAACGGATACAATATAGTGCTTGATACCTGCTCCGGCGGAGTTCACTCCGTGGACGAAGTGGCTTATGACATGATCGAAATGTTCATGGATAAGTCAAAGGAGGAGATCATTGAGGCACTTTTGAAAAAATACAAAGACAGGGACGATGTTACCCGTGAGGATCTGGAACTCTGTTACGAGGATATTACGGAGCTTAAGGAAAGCGGACAGCTTTTCACACCCGATACCTACGAGGACATGGCGGGTACATTCAAGGAAAGAAGCGGAGATGTCATAAAGGCTCTTTGTCTTCATGTTGCCCATACCTGCAATCTTAACTGCTCTTATTGTTTTGCCGCTCAGGGCAAGTACCATGGTGAGCGTGCCGTCATGAGCTTTGATGTGGGTAAGCGTGCCCTTGATTTCCTGGTTGAGAATTCGGGAAAGAGGACAAACCTGGAAGTGGATTTCTTTGGCGGCGAACCTTTGATGAACTGGCAGGTGGTAAAGGATCTTGTTGCTTACGCAAGAAGCATAGAAAAGGAAGCCCACAAGAACTTCAGATTCACCCTCACCACAAACGGAATGCTCATCGATGATGATGTTATCGAATTCGCCAATAAGGAAATGAGCAACGTTGTTCTTTCTCTTGACGGAAGAAAAGAGATCAACGACAGACTGCGGGTGGATTATGCGGGCAGGGGAAGCTATGATACCATCGTTCCCAAGTTTAAGAAGCTGGTTGAGGCCCGCGGCGGAAAGAACTACTACATGCGCGGAACCTTTACCCATGCGAATCCCGATTTCACAAACGATGTGTTCCATATGGCGGATCTTGGATTTACGGAGCTTAGCATGGAGCCCGTTGTGGGTGCTCCCGACGATCCTGCTACATTGACGGCTGAAGATATCGAGATCGTAAAGGAACAATACGAGATCCTTGCCAAGGATATGTTAAGGCGTGAAAAAGAGGGAAAACCAATTACTTTCTATCATTATATGTTAGATCTTAAGGGTGGTCCCTGCATTTATAAGAGGATCTCCGGCTGTGGTGTGGGAACAGAATATATGGCTGTAACTCCCTGGGGAGATCTCTATCCCTGCCATCAGTTTGTGGGAGATGAGAAGTACAGACTGGGAGATATCTGGAAGGGCGTTACCAATACTGAACTTCGAGATAACTTCAGAGGCTGTAATGCCTACGCAAGAAAGGAATGTCAGGATTGCTGGGCCAAGTTATACTGTTCCGGCGGATGCGCCGCAAACGGCTATCATGCCAGCGGTGATATAAGGGGCGTGTATAAGCCCGGCTGTGAACTGTTTAAGAAGAGGATCGAATGTGCGATAATGATGCGCGTTGCCGAATCGGAGATGTGATATATGAACACACCTGTTGTTGACTATGTCAGACAATATATTGAAAAGGGTGGTGTCCGGGCACATATGCCGGGGCATAAAGGCGCGTCTTTTCTGGGCTTTGAGCAATTTGACATAACCGAGATCAAAGACGCGGACTATCTGTATCTTGCAGAGGGGATCATTGCGGAAAGCGAAGCAAATGCCACTTCCCTGTTTAGCTCAGGAAGGACTGTATACTCCACTGAGGGAAGCAGTCAATGCGTAAAGGGGATGCTTGCACTTGCACTTTTTGAGTGGAAAAAGAAGAACTCGGGGAAGAGGCCCTTGGTTGTTGCGGCGAGAAATTCGCATGCTTCTTTCATACATGCGGCAGCTTTGCTTGATCTTGATGTAAAATGGATCTGGCCGGAGGAAAAGAGCGGCAATATCTGTAAGTGTGATGTTACGGGGAAGATGCTGGAAGATGTACTGGCTTCCTGTAAATATCCGCCGGCAGCAGTATTCGTAACATCTCCCGATTATCTGGGAAATACCATTGATCTCAAGGGACTTGCGGATGTGTGCCACAGATATGGCACCATACTTACCGTGGACAATGCCCACGGAGCATATTTTGATTTTCTTGATAATGAAAAATATTCGGATTTTGTTCATCCCATGAAATGCGGAGCGGATATGTGCTGTGACTCAGCTCACAAGACACTTCCGGTCCTTACGGGAGGTGCGTATCTTCATATTAATAAAGGGCATGATGAACTTGCTTCACAGGCGAAGTATGCAATGTCTCTTTTCGGATCCACTTCACCTTCTTATCTCATACTTCAGTCGCTGGATCTTTGCAACA
>JAEEIN010000139.1 GCA_016281385.1 Lachnospiraceae bacterium
AGGATGCTTCGGAGGAGAAGCCTTCGGATTCAGACAAGACTGAAGAGTCCAAGCCTTCCGAAGTGAAGGCCGAGGAGTCCGAAAAGCCCAAAAAGAAAAATGCTTTCCTTTCATTCTTCAAAAAGGATAAGAAGGAATCCTCGAAGGGGGAAGAGGGTAAGAAAGAAGATCTTCCCGGTAAAGAATACAGGAATGAAACTTCGGAACCTTCTGCAGAAGAAGCTTTAACGGAAACAACGGATAACAGTGTTTCGGAAGAAACGAAATCGACAGTCGAAGATACAAAAGAGCCCGCTCCCGTGGAGGAAGATGGTGAGGAAGTCATCATCATCGACAGTGAAGACGGAGAAGGCTTTGAAGTATTTGATCTGGACGAATACATGAAACTGGCTTCAAAGAAGCCGAAGACGGGGAAGAAGCCTCCCCGCAAAAAGGGCAACACCGCAAAGGCCATGGCCATGCTTTCAAAGGCTGAAGAAACCATAAAGGAGGACGGCGAAGATGATTAAAAGTCTTATAGTGCTGGCACTTGGATCCGCACTCATAAACAACGTTGTATTGAGCCAGTTCCTCGGTCTTTGTCCCTTTCTCGGAGTTTCCAAGAAGGTTAAGACGGCGGTTGGTATGGGAACTGCGGTAATATTTGTCATTACCTTAAGTTCCATTGTTACGGGCATTATTTACGAGCAGCTTTTGAAGCGTTTTGACATCGCTTACTTAAAGACCATCGTATTTATCCTGGTCATCGCCGCTTTGGTTCAGTTTGTTGAGATGTTCTTAAAGCGGTTTATTCCTTCCCTTTATCAGGCGCTGGGTGTTTACCTTCCCCTTATAACCACAAACTGTGCGGTGCTTGGTATAGCCCTTACAAACGTAACCAAGGAATACAATCTTTTAGAAGGCACGGTAAACGGTTTTGCCACCGCTGTGGGCTTCACCGTCTCCATCGTGATCCTTGCCGGTATCAGAGAGAGAATGCAGTATAACGATATTCCCAAAGCCTTCAGGGGCATGCCCATAGTCCTTCTTTCTGCGGGACTTATGGCCATCGCATTCTGCGGCTTCTCGGGTCTTTTATAGGAGGGATAAAGAATGAATGTAAGTGCGATTTTCACAGCCCTCCTCATAATCGGCGGCCTCGGCATTTTTGTTGGAGTATTCTTAGGTATCGCCGGCATAGCCTTCAGGGTTGAAGTAGACGAAAAAGAAGAAGCGATCTTAAAAGCCCTTCCCGGTAACAACTGCGGCGGATGCGGCTATCCCGGATGTGCGGGACTTGCGGAGGCGATCTCCAAGGGAAATGCACCGGTGAACCAGTGTCCCGTAGGCGGAGAGCCTGTTGCGAAAGAGATCGCAAAGATAATGGGAACAGAAGCGGGAGATTCCGTTAAGAAAGTGGCATTTGTAGCCTGCAAGGCCCATTGCGATGACATCACTTTTGATTACAACTACTATGGCGTTGAGGACTGCCGCATGCTTTCCTTTGTACCGAACGGCGGTCCCAAGTCCTGTAACCAGGGATGTCTCGGTTTCGGAACCTGCGCATCCGTATGTCCCTTTGATGCGATCCATGTAGTGGACGGAGTGGCGGTGGTAGACAGAGACAAGTGCAAGGCCTGCGGAAAATGTGTTTCCGTTTGCCCCAAGCACCTTATATCCCTTATTCCTTACGATGCGGAATATGCCGTTGCATGTTCCAACACTCAGAAAGGTCCCGTTGCAATGAAGCAGTGTAAGGCAGCATGTATAGGATGCTCCTTATGTGCAAAGAACTGCCCCAATGATGCGGTTAAGATCGAGAACTTCAATGCGACCATCGATTATGAGAAATGTGCAAACTGCGGAACCTGTCTTGAAAAATGCCCCAGAAAGAGCATCGTAAAGACAAGCGGTCAGTAGGTTTTAAGGATATCACCTTCATCGGTGACAAAGATGGCTTTATAGCCTTCGAATCCGGTTAAGAATGAACTTCCGTCTTCATAACCCATTATGAAAAGGGTGGTGGACAGTGCATCGCACAAAGCCGAAGACGGACCCATAACGGTAACGCTTAACAGGTTATTCCTCACGGGATAACCTGTTTTTGTATCAAGAATATGGAAATAAAGGGTATCGTCAATAAAAAAACAACGCTCGTAGACCCCGCTGGTAACTACGGACTCATCCGTTACGAAAACGGAAAGGAGGGGCTCGTCACTTGATAAAGAAGGATCCTTTATTCCGATATTGAAATCGGATCCGTCGGGTTTTGAACCGATGACAAGGACGTTTCCCCCAAGATTGATAAAGCCGGAAGTGATACCCATGGCCATGGCCTTTTTCTTCATCATATCCGCAGCATAGCCCTTTGCGATAAAGCCAAGATCAAGGGATGCTTCGGGATCGGCCAGAGTCACGAGATTTCCTGAAATATTTATGCCAAAGGGATCGATATGTTTAAGTGCCTCGTTTAATTCATCTTCGTCGGGGAGAGCGGGAGAGTCGGACTTAAAATCCCAGAGGGAAGATACCCTTCCGATAAGCGGACTGACAGCTCCCTCGGAACGCTTTGCCATATCAAGGGCAAGTTCTATAAGCTCCGCTGTTTCAAAGCTTACTTCCACGGGAGTTCCCTTTGAACGGTTTATGAGACTTACGTCAGA
>JAEEIN010000140.1 GCA_016281385.1 Lachnospiraceae bacterium
ATCGTTGAATCCGTTATCAACAGCGGCGAAGACTTTAACGTAATCTACGCAGAGAACGACGGTATGGCTAAGGGTGCTGTTGCAGCACTTGACGAAGCAGGTATCACACACGGTGTTGGCGGCAAGGTTATCATTATGGGCTTTGACTGCAACAAGTGGGCATTAAGAGAACTTCTTGATCAGAAGTGGAACTACGACGGACAGTGCAGTCCTTTCCAGGCACAGATCATCAGCGATCTTATCCAGGGCAAGACTTCCACAACAACAAAGAAGATCATCAACGAAGAAAAGGGATTCGATGCAACAACTCTTACACAGAGCGATATCGACACCTACGGTTTGGGTGAATAATAATTGATCTGACCAAGTGGCGCAGCTGAGCTGTATAAAAGCAGCTTGGCTGCGCCTTTTGTAAAAGAGGAGGTGAATACTTTGCAGGAAGAAGTATTACTGCAGATGCGCCATATAGAAAAAAGATTCCCGGGTGTTCTGGCTCTTAACGGAGTGGATTTTACACTGAGAAAAGGTGAGATCCATGCCCTTATGGGAGAGAACGGCGCCGGCAAATCAACCCTTATAAAGGTACTGACGGGTGTATATCAGATGGACGGCGGAGAGATCAGCGTAGAAGGAACGAACATATCCATACGTTCTCCGCAGGATGCGCAAAACAAAGGAATAAGTACAGTATATCAGGAAATTACGCTGTGCCCGAACCTTACCGTTGCCGAGAACATGTTCATAGGCAGAGAAGGCGGAGCATGGGTTAAGCATAAAGATTATGAAAAGCGTGCGGACGAGATCCTTACACATCTCGGAATTCCCGCAAGAAGCACTCAGCAGCTGGGAAACTGCTCCCTTGCGGTTCAGCAGATGGTTGCCATAGCAAGGGCTGTTGACATGAACTGTAAGGTCCTTATCCTGGACGAGCCCACATCTTCCCTTGACGACAAGGAAGTAAACATGCTCTTTGACCTTATGAGAGACCTTAAAGCGAAGGGAGTAGGCATCATCTTCGTTACCCATTTCCTTGAGCAGGTTTACGAGGTCAGTGACCGTATAACCGTTCTTCGTAACGGCGAGCTTGTGGGCGAGTATCTCACCGAGGAGCTTCCTCAGGTTGAACTTGTCGCTAAGATGATCGGTAAGGAACTTGACGAACTCAGTAACCTTGGTGATACCGAGGAAAAAGAACACAAAGACAGCGAAGTCCTTTACGAAGCTTCAAATCTTTCAAGTACCGATGCAATGCCCTTTGACTTCTCCATCAGAAAGGGCGAAGTCAACGGATTTACCGGCCTTCTCGGTTCAGGCCGAAGCGAGAGCGTTCGTGCCATATTCGGTGCGGATAAGGTTACCGGCGGTTCCGTAAAGATAAAGGGCAAGCCCGTTAAGATCACCAAGCCCATCGATGCGATGAAGAACGGTATCGGTTATCTTGCGGAAGACAGAAAGAGGGACGGTATCATCGCGGAATTAAGCGTTCGTGAAAATATCATCCTTGCACTTCAGGTAATGAACGGGCTTTTCAAGCCCATCAGCAGAAGCGAGGCAGAAGCCTTTGCGGATGAATACATCAAGGTCTTAAACATCAAGACCGCAAGCCGTGAGACTCCCGTAGGCTCATTAAGCGGCGGAAACCAGCAGAAGGTCATCCTTGCCAGATGGCTTCTTACCCACCCGGATTATCTCATCCTTGACGAGCCCACCAGAGGTATCGACGTAGGAACAAAGTTAGAGATCCAGAAGCTGGTATTGAAACTTGCCGAGGAAGGCGTCAGCGTAACCTTCATTTCTTCCGAAGTCGAAGAAATGCTTCGTACCTGCAGCCGTCTGATCGTAATGCGAGACAGACATATCGTGGGCGAGTTAAAGGGTGCGGATCTTAATCAGACACAGGTAATGAAGACCATTGCGGGAGGTGAGGCTTAAGATGAAGAAAAACAACACAAAATTCTTAGCCGGCGGCCTTGGACAGCTTACGATCCCCCTTGTTGCCATCGCCCTTCTGGTCATATTCAATCTCATAAGAGATCCCGGTTTCTTCAGTATCGGGATCATGCACAACAACGCCGGTAACATAGTTCTGGCAGGTAACCTTATCAGTATCATCAACGGCGCCAGCGAGCTTGCCATACTGGCAATGGGAATGACAATGGTAACGGCAGCCTGCGGCGGACAGGATATCAGCGTCGGCGCGGCAGCAGCCATTGCGGGAAGCGTATTCGTAAAGGTACTCAAATCCGCTGACAGCATAGGAGGCGGAACGGTCATCGGAGCTTTCCTTCTGGCATGTATCGTCGCAATGTTATTCGGAACCTTTAACGGTATCCTTGTAGCGGTGTTCAAGATCCAACCAATGATCGCAACCCTGATCCTTTACACCTGCGGTCGTTCCATAGCATACTGGATCAACGGCGGAGCTACACCCACGGTTGAAAGCCCCATCATCAATGCCATCGGAAGCTTCATTCCGGGAATACCGATCCCCACACCGGTGCTCATTGTTGTTGTTATGGGAATACTCTTTAAGCTCCTGTTCCACTTCACTTCCCTCGAACTCTTTACACAGTCCGTAGGCATCAACGGAAGTGCGGCCCGCTTAAACGGTATCAATTCAACCTTTATCAAACTTTTGTCCTTTATCATCTTAGGCGTTTGCGTGGCAGTTTCCGGAAGCATCGGCGTAAGCCGTCTGGGACTCATCAACCACGAGACCCTTCTTCTTGATATAGAAATGGACACCATTCTTGCCGTAGCCATCGGCGGTAACAACTTAGGCGGCGGTAAGTTTAAGATCGGCGGAAGTATAATCGGTGCATATGTTATTCAGATGCTTACCATCACGCTTTACGCCATGAAGGTTTCTTCTACGGATGTTAAGGCCTACAAGGCCATCGTCATCATTCTTCTTGTTGTCATCGGTTCTCCCGTTGTTAAGGAGAAATTCGGCAAATTCATGTCGAAGATGCTTGAGAACAGGAAAAAAGTATCTGTGAAAGGAGCTGAAGAATCATGAAAATGAACAATGCAAAAAACAGAGAGCCCTTAACAGATACACAGTTACTAATGAGCATTACCATAGTCATCTTTGTGGTGATGTACCTGATCGCAATGATCTTTTTGGGCGGCGGCTTCTTACATGCCCAGCAGATATTCGACATGTTGAACGATAACGCCAGCCTCATAATCGTATCCTGCGGCCTGACCATCGTAATGATCGGCGGCGGCATTGATATCAGTGTCGGCGCCGTGACCTCCCTTGTTGTTATGAGCTGTGTTCTTTATCTTAACAACGGCGGAAATATATTGGTTTCGATCTTTCTTGCGGTGGGCATCGGACTTGCCTTCGGACTTGTCCAGGGATTTCTTATCAGCTACCTTGAGATCCAGCCCTTCATCGTTACCCTTGCGGGAATGTTCTTTGCAAGAGGAATGACCACCATCCTTTCGGTAAATCCCCAGAAGGCGGACCATGAGGGCTTTGCAAAGCTCCGTGATGCCAAGATCGAGATCAATGCTCTGGGTTATACCGCAAAGAACGGAAATCTCGTCCCCGCCAGAATGGAGCTTGGTGTAGTGGTTGCCCTGGCATGTGTGGTACTCATCTTTATCCTGCTTAAGTACCTTCGCCTCGGCCGTAACTTCTACGCAATGGGCGGTAACCAGCAGAGCGCACTGATGCTTGGTATCAATGTAAAAAGAACACGTTTCTTAAGCTACATCTTAAGCGGTCTTTTAAGCGGGATCTCGGGATATGTATTCATGTTGCATACCGGCGCAGGTAACGCGACCAATGCTGCGGGAATGGAAATGAACGCCATTGCTTCCTCCATCATCGGCGGAACCCTTCTTACGGGCGGCGTGGGAAATGTGGCAGGTACCTTCTTCGGAACCCTGACACTTACCACCATCAAGAAGATCGTCGTATCCAGCGGTCTTAACGATCCCTGGTGGCAGAGCATCACCACAGGCGGAATGTTATGTTTCTTCATTCTCCTTCAGAGCGTGGTATTAAGTAAGAGAAGTAAAAAGAAAAAGCAGTGATACAGGAAATGAAAACGGCCGGACACTCAGGTGTCCGGCCGCATTTTTGTTTTTATCGGTTCTTAAGTTCAAAGTGATCCACAAGGTTCTTAAGGGAGTTGGCATGCTCGCTCATCTCATAGCTGAGAGCAAGGGATTCTTCCGATGTGGCTGCGTTGTTTCTGCCGTCTTCCGCGATCTCACTTATGTTATAGGAGAAATCCTGAACGGAACGGGCCTGAACGGACGAGGCGTCTGCAATCTGCTTAACCTGTTCGCGGATCTGTTCAACCTGCTTGACCATGGTATCAAGCTCCTCTGCTGTGGCATTGGCAATATTGATACCTGCTTCAACGTTCTTTATGGACTCATTGATAAGGTCGGCGGTATTCTGTGCCGCATCAACGGTCTGGTTCGCAAGCTGTGATACTTCGGAAGCAACAACGGCGAATCCGCGTCCGGCCTCACCCGCACGTGCAGCTTCGATGCTGGCGTTGAGGGAAAGAAGATTGGTCTGATCTGCGATGTTGTTTATGGTATCGATGATCTTACCGATCTGTATGGAGGAATCGGAAATGGCGTTCATGGCTGCAACAACCTCTGCCATCTTCTTGTTGCCTTCAACGATGCTGTCAACAACGGAATCAACATCGGTTGAGATGCGCTCTGCTTCATTTGAGTTATCGGATATCTCGGAAGAGATGGAGTTAACCTGAGTTGAAAGATCATCAACGGTGTTGGCCTGATGTGTGGTGATATCCGCAAGGTTACGACCTGCGTCCGCAAGCTGTCTGGAGCCTTCGGAAACCATTCCAGATACATCAACGATCTCACGCATGGAGTCGGAGATCTTTAATGAGAAGCTTTCAATGGCGGTCTGAATGGATGCAAAGTCGCCGGCAAAGTCCCTTTCAAAGTATATGTTGAACTTTCCGTCAGCCATTGTAGACATCGCATCACTGATCTTGTCTATATACATTGTAAGTGAAGCCACCGCATCACGAAGCTGTGCGGCAACTTCTCCGATCTCATTTTCCTTGTTATAGTCTATATCAACGTGAACATTTCCTCTTGCGATCTCAACTGCCGCATCCTTAAGGATATTGAGGTCGTTTTCAATGCCGTCGATGATCTGCCTGCTGTTTTTCCTGCTGATGACTATGGAAGCTGCAGTTGCAAGAGCAAGAGCGAGGGTGGCTATGGATGCGATGAGCATGGTGGATTTATATTTGTCGTATGCTGCCTTGTCTGCGCGTTCGCCGGTTGCATCCAGAAGATCGGCAAGTACTTCGGAAACGGCGTTGAGGTTGTTATTGTAATAATCAAGCGCTGCAGCAGAGTCACCGGAATCAACAAGATCCAGCATCTCGAAGGATGCGTTCTTTACATCGTCCCAGGCTTTTGTAAGCTGTGAGCCGAGGGCATCATCGTTTAAGTTTTTGGATATGGTTGCGAAGTACTTGGTGATCTTCGCAAAACGACCTTCCAGGTCCTCTGCCTGAGCGGCCGTAACGGCGGGATCCTGAGAAGCCTGGGCAAAGAGCAGACGCTTGTTTATGGTCTGAACGTCCTTGCGGATCTCCATCTGATATTTTTCGGTAACATACTGTACGTTGTAGAAATTGTAGAAGTTAACCGCGATTATCCCCAGCAGAACAAGCATCAGGATCGCAAGCCCCACAAAGATCCGGTTTGTGGTGGATGTCATACGGTTAAGTGAACCTGCTATGGTCTCTTTTCTTTCGGATGGTTTCATATTTTTCCCCTTTCGGTTGCCTTTATTTGCGCGAACACATAAACTATACAAAATAACAGTTACCCATTAGTTATAAAAGTGGATTATCCGCAAGAATTAAGTATAAAATGTGGATATTTATGTAGTATGGAGAGCCTTTTTACTATAAAATCATAAAACAGAGGAAAAAGAATGAAGATTTTGATAACCAACGATGACGGAATAAGAGCTCACGGTATCGCGCGTCTTGCACGGGCGGCAAGGGAGTTTGGAGAGGTATGGGTGGTTGCTCCCGATACGGAGCGAAGCGCCGCAAGTCACAGTGTGACTTTGAGGCATCCCCTGGATGTTTATCCCATAAAGGATTTTGAGGTCGAAGGAGTTAAAGCCTTTTCCTGTTCGGGAATGCCTGCGGACTGTGTGAGAGTGGGGGGCTTAAACATCGTGCCCGGAGGTCCGGATGTTGTTCTTTCGGGAATAAACAAGGGCTATAACCTTGCAGGGGACATTCAGTATTCGGCCACCACGGGAGGTGCTTTCGAAGCGGCTTTTCAGGGCTACCATGCCATAGCCTTTTCGGAAGGATTTGAGGAGCCCCATGAGGTGACGGACGAGTATCTTCCGCAGATACTTAAGAAACTTCTTGATATCCCTCTTCCCGCCGGACATATCCATAACGTGAATTTCCCTCAGATACCCCTTTCGGAATGTAAGGGCGTTCTCTATGACCGGACCGTTTCTCCGAACATGTATTATGAAGACCGGTATAAAGTGATCGAGGAGCTTGATAACGGAGGTCTCAGATACATGGTTGACGGCACGCCAAGGCTTGTGGCTCAGGAAGGAACGGATTTTTTGGCCATAATCGACGGTTATGTTTCCGTGGGCATCGTCAATAATGTGGGTTATGATCTTTCAAAGTAATGTCAGGAGGTATGTTGTATGGCAAACTGGGGTGAAGATGTAGATTACGAAGCACAGGAACTAAAGGATCATGAAGGAAGGTTCACCATCAACTTTAAGAAGATCTACATGGATGTTGATGAGATAAACGAAAAGACCCTTGAGATAACCGATAAGCACCCGAAGGATTCTCTTTTAAAGCTCTGGGCGGGAACCATGGTGGGCATCACCATCTGCTTTTTCCTTTGCTATCAGGTGTTCATTCTTGCGGCTGTGCCCTTTATCGTGTTTTATCTCATAGCCTTATTCAGGATCTTTAAATGCTGGAAGGGCTTTAAGTACAATTCCGCACAGTTCTGGCTTATGAGCCTGGCGACAATGAGTGTCGCTTTTGCGATCACCAGAGTGGTATATTTCTTTGTGGACAAAGGAATCTTATAGAAATAAAAACAACCCTGCTCATCAGAATTGTGAGAGCAGGGTTTTGAATATGTATTTTACACGGTTTTGAGCCTTGAGTCTTTCCAGGACTTCATCATGGCATGCATAAAGGATGTTAAGGTCTGATTGCTTCATGACAAATTCCGAATAGATCAGGCGCTCATATATTTTGGCATAATCTGTGGCTTTATCACCTAAGACGGGAGCAACACGCTTTGTATATTCGCGAAGCGTTTCGCTTTCGTCTTTTTCTTCGCCAAGAAGTGACAGGCATGACATTATGTCCTTAGCAAGCCAACGGAGCTTTTCTTCTTTTTCAAGCCGGTAGAATCTTCTCTTTGAGACAGCTCTTGCGATCACCATGAAGAGAAGGGTAAAAGCAATAACTCCGCCGATGGGGATCAGTATTACGAATGGATTGATACGCGAGGGTTCTTCTTCCTCCTCTATGATCTCTTCAATCTCCGCTGCGGGCTCCTCGGGTTCGTCAAAGACCGTGGGAGGGGGAGCGTTGGGCTCTAACTTCTCGATCTTGGTTGCAACGGTCCGCCAGGAGATCTCGCGGTTTATTCCCGGCGTGGGTTCAAAGGTGATCCAGCCTTTGCCTTCAAAGTAGACTTCCGGCCATGCATGGGCCTTTTCGGGGGTTATACGGTAAGTGCCGGAGCCGTCGATTGCGATCCGATAGCCCTGAACATACCTTGCGGGCAGTCCTTCTGCCCTGGCAAGAAGAACAAAAGCAGTGGCATAGTGACTGCAGAAGCCTTCCCGGCTTTCAAGCAGGAAGTAGTCAAGAAAGTCCGAAGCATCGGTTACATAGTCGGGTATCGGCTGCGTAGCGGTGGTATAGGTCATGGAACTTAAGGCCTTTTCAAGACGTTTCAGTTTCTCATAATCCGAGCCGGCGCCTTCGTATATCTTATCAAGCTTATCCCAAAGCTCAGGGGATATCTCAATATCCTGCGAATAGATCCTCTTAACGTTTTCCACATATTCATGATATTTTGAATAACCGTAAATATCCGCTTTGCTCGTCAGTCCGAAGGTGCGAAGCAGGCTTTGCCAGTTTTCTTCTGAAAAAGAAGTTTTATCGGCCATGTATTCGTAAAAGACAGGATTGTCGTAATTGACCTTGTAAAAGATCTCCTTAACCCTTATGTGATAGGGATTATAGTTTCTGAAGGACAAAAACCCGAGGTTTTCCGTAAATTCCACATTCCCGTGATCCGCCTCAACGGTGGGAGCCTTTGTGGGAGCGAAAACGTAATGGGACTTTGACCTTATGTACTTAACGTAGATGGTCTCGGACCTTAAGATATCCCGGACGTCTTCGGAACCGCTCCTTGCCGCCATATAGCTTTCTATCGAATCCATCATCCTCAAATTCTGAACGGAGACATCGGTGGTGCTCCATTGATGACCGTCAAAGGTGTCATATATGGATCCCGCAAGGTCGATGGGAACATTGATGGCAGTGGGAGCTTCGACCTCAAGAAGGGTGATATCGTTATTGCCATCCGAGTGAGGTTTAAGCCCCGCCTCCTCAGAGAAACCGATCATTGTATCGCCGCCTTCTCCGAAATTGAACCTTATCCTGTCAAAGACCACGGTGATACCGTTCCACAGGTTTATGAAAGCCTTCCAGTCGTAGGGCTTGTCCGGAAACTTAAAAAGCGAAGCCGCAAAAACAATGACAAATATGAACTCAAAGGTATAGACTATATGCTTCTTTTCATTTGTGTCTCCGTGACGTTTCCATCTCAGCTGGATCTCGTTTGCCACCGACAGGATTATGAGGAACATAGCAGAAAAGATGCCGGTCTCGGAACCTTCCGGAAGGCGGATGACCTCAAGTGAAAGAACAAGGAGAGCGGCCAGTAAAAAAGCCGCGATCATACGGAATATCCGAACCCTGGCCATCACCATTCCCACAGCAAATACGGCAACGGATATGATCAAAAGAGCTATATAGCGTTCCGGTTCCTCAATGGGATGGTCTTTCGTGAATTCAGCAAAAACAAAATAGAATCCCAGGCATGCAACTGCGGTGATACCTGCCAGCAAAAGCCTTCCCCGGGCCTTTAGCTGTACGAAAAGGGATAGGATGGTAAGGGGCAGGAGCAAAGCGATGAACATCGGGACATTTTTTTCTTCCACACCAAAAAGACCGCAGTAGTATACCATTGCGGTAAAGGCAAGAGGGACGATATAGAGCATGTCATAAATGAATTCAAGCATATATCGTTACTGCTCCTTACATAAGCTCCGAAAGGCTTCGGTGGGTGGGAAGAGTAAAGACAG
>JAEEIN010000141.1 GCA_016281385.1 Lachnospiraceae bacterium
ACATTGCATCGGCGATATAGCTGCTCGCGTCACAAAGAAGACCCAGCATTGTAGACAATACAAATGCAAAGAAGAGACGGTTTACTTTTGATTGTTGTTTCAAACCGGAACAAAGGCTTCCCAGAATGATCACCAGAAATAAAATACTGACGATCTCGGCTGAAGCAATCATAAGTGACATAGGTTTTCCCCCTTGCAGGAATAATGTTATTGCAGGATGGTGGTATTATATCACAAAAAGAGGGACTATTTTAACTGTTCCCGTATTCTTTCTATGAATTCTTTGAATCTGTCATTGTGGGATTTCATGGCAAGTTCCGAGTCGACATACTCAATAAGTCCGGCCTCGTCAACCCACTTGTATTCGACGGTCTCGCCTTCCTGAAGCACAACAGAATCCTTGTCAGCATCTACTGTTGCCAGGTAAGAATAAAACATGCTGTGACTGCGGTCGCTGAAAGTGTGGCTCACAAGTTCCATGCTCAATGCACTAAGACCGGTCTCCTCAAAAAGCTCGCGCTTCGCCGCAACCTCCGGCTCCTCACCCGCAACCGCCGATCCCCCGGCACTCGCCTCCCAATATCCGGGATAAACGTCCTTGCACATATCCCTTTTCGTAAGAAGAAAAGTCCCGTCCACATGCCGAACCAGAATGTCTACCACCATGTGATATTTTCCCTCGGGTATCTGCTTGTACCCACCAAAGGTCCGCTCCCATGTCTCGCCTGTTCTTTTTCCTTCTCTGTCATATAAGTCCCAGATTTCCATCGATTTATGTCCTTTCACTCGCTCGTCGATTTCACTTAACGTAGCCGCATTCGGCCTTTTCCGGGCCGTCAAGGCCGGATTCGTAGTGGGCGCGGAATTCCATGTTGATGTCACGGATCTCCTTCTTGCCATCGATGTAGTCCTGATACATCTCGATAAGGCCGGAGGCGCAGCCATCGCAGGAACCGTTGATGTTACCAATGGACTCAGCGACGATTCTCTCGCGTTCTTCTTTTGTTGTGTCTTTTATCAGAATAGATTTGATTTCCATCTATTTTTCTCCTTTTGTGTCACAGAAAGATTTGAAGAGTCTCTCCTTATACACACATACTTCGATATGCTAAAACCTTCATATTTATTTTGTTTCCACCGTCACTGTGTCGGGCTCCACATGGCATTTGAGAAACAAGATTTCAACACCGGCCTTTTTCGCATCTTCAAGGGCTTCTCCAAACTCGGGATGGGTGGATACATTGGCACGGACTTCGGACACGCCGTCCATTTGAATTACAAATGTGAGAATTGCATGGTAGCCGTATTGTTTTGCCTTGATCAATTCCCTGATGTGCTTAACGCCACGCTCGGTGGGGGCATCGGGAAAATAGCCGATGCCATCGATTTCAAGGGTGCAGCCCTTAACTTCCATCAGGAACTTTTCATTTCCACGCTCCATATAGAAATCGATCCTGGAATCGCCATATGTAAACTCGGGACGGACGAGATCAAAGTCTTGGGTCAGCAGCCACTCTTTCACAATCTTGTTCGGGGCCTGACTGTCGATATTAAAAAGAACTCCTGTGGTTTTACGCACCGCAACAAGATCGTATTTTGTTTTTCTTCCCTCTGTGCCCGGTGCAGTCAGCCACACTTCACAGCCCGGCAGGAGAAGTTCTTTGCAGCGACCGGTGTTTTTGACGTGAACCGTTTCTCTTCGGCCATCTACCTCCACCTCGGCGATAAATCTGTTGGGGCGCTTTATGAACTTGGCACGTGTAATGTTTTCGTAATGCATTCTATGCTTCCAGGCTCCTGCAAATCTCTGCGATGGTATTTTCATAATCATCGCTTATAAAAACAACCCGTTCTCCCGCACTGAGGAACCCTTCTGAGATCTCACGATTTCCCGCCTGAATCCATTCCTTGGTACAACATGAATCGTCAAGTCTGCTCTCTATATCAGAACCGTGATTCCTGATATCATCAAAATGAGCATTGATATACTCGTCCGTCATCGCAAGGCATATGAATCTGATTTTTGACAGATACTCTGCATCAAAGTCCTTCCGCCAGTCGAAGGGAATGTAGCAGCCTTCCACTATCAGATTCTGGCTGTTTTCTATGGCAGTCTTTATCATTTCACGAACAATTGGCCAAAGATACGGTGTAAGCAAATCGTCGTCTTCCGGTGTAAGATCCGTATTGCCGCTGCGAATCAATCCCATTTTCAAGTGGTCTATCGATAAATACGGATATTTGTTCTTTTCAAGCATCTTCTGAGCCAGAACAGTTTTCCCGACGTGAGATGCCCCTGTTATTATGATAACCATATGCCTGTCCTCATAATTCGCTATTCTCTATTTTTCAGTTTCCACGATTTCCTCAATGGTTTTCTCGCCCACCGCAAGGATCTTGTCATCCAATACTGCAAAAACTATCCTTATTTCATAATCAGAATTATTCTTGATAAAATCGTTACAAGCACTTACAGCCCTTTCCCATGCTCCTTCAAGCGGATAACCGAAGATGCCGGCTGAAATGAGCGGGAAACCTATTGAATGCAGGTTGTTTTCTTTTGCGCGGTTTAATGATTGCTTGTACGCACTGTATAAAAGTTCGGGTTCATTATGATTGCCATCGTTCCACATAGGTCCCACCGCATGGATCACGTACTTCGCCGGAAGATTAAAACCGGGAGTGATCACTGCGTTGCCGGTTTTGCAGCCTCCTATAGCATCGCAGGCCCTCGTAAGCTCTGCTGAACCCGCCGCCCTGAAGATTGCGCCGCATACTCCGCCGCCTGCCCACAGACCTTCATTGGCTGCGTTAACAATGGCATCAGTATCAAGTTTGGTAATGTCGATCTTCTTTATTTCTATTGAACTCATGATTATCTCCCCCATCGGATATCAAACTACAGTACTCATCATTTAGTAAAGATCGTCTCTACAACTTCTTCTTTTTCAACATCGATACAATACCGCAAAGTTGCAAATGACCATGCGTAGAAGCAGTTGCTGCTTTCTTCCGCCTTTCGGATTGCTACAAATGACGAGCCTGCTGGCAGAGTGGTTTTGGGGTCGAGACCCAGAATGTCATTTATATTCCATTTCTTTTTCCCGTCGGCATCGAAAGCCTCAACGTTGAAAGACATCTGATCGCAATTGTAGCGGACGATGGTGTATGAATTGACCTTTATTGTTTCTTCGATATCAAGCTCTTTCTTCACGCCTTCTCCTCCCAACCAGTCACATCCGTTTAACTGGCTTTCAATTGCCTTTTTATCATTTCGCAGCCACTTTAACTATGCATTATCCTCTTTAGCGATGTACCTGATTCAAATCTTCCTGAGGACGAAAATCCTTCTTGCTTCTTTTGTTTCGCCCGGCCAGGAGAAGTGCTCTATCTTCTCAACATTAAAGTGTTTGCCAAGTATTCCGGACCACTCTTCATCGCTCCGTGAAACCATTCTGAGCACACCGTTTACATAGACTTCGTTACCGTTTTTAACTTCAATGCCTTTTTCGGGATTGCTTTCTTCCTTCGAATAATAATTCATGGAAATGATGATCTTTGCATCCTGTGTAGCAATTCGTGCAATGTTCTTTATGATGTCATTCGCTATTTCTTCAGGGATTACATCGATCACGTTGCTGCAGAAAATACCGTCATATGATGCATCTTTTTCTTCTGCTATCCAGTCGGTTGAAACACATTCGGCTTTAAAGCCTTCGCCGGCACCATAAGCCTCGCCAAGAAAAGCAGCAAGTTTAATAGCATTTTCAACCACGTCAACAGCCGTTACATCCTTGCAACCCGACTTGCTAAGGGAGATACCTGCCCAGCCTTCTCCGCAGCCATAATCAAGGACTTTTTCACAGCCTGATAAATGCTCTGTAACAATATCTCTAAGCTTCTCTGAAGGAGCAAGTTCCTTCCAGCCGTTAGGATCGATCTCTTTTAAGAACTGCTCCTTTTCCTCATCACTCATTTCAAAAACCTGATTCCAAAAATTTAACGCATTGTTGTATGAATCCACTTCTTTTCCTCCGAAAAAATCATTCGGGTAAACCGCACCCGTAAACAGCACTATTTTATCATAGTTCCGTTCCCTTTTATACCTGAAAACCACACTTCCTCCCAATGATATTTTCAAATAAAAAGGCCTCCCGGTTTTCGGGAGACCTTAAGGCAGTCTTTGACTTTATAATTTTCTCGACTGATTTTTAGTTCAACAACTTATCATCGATTCCTGTTTGGCTCAATATTTCTCGGTTTCTGTCGAGCACATCATCGACTGCATCCTGCGAAAGAACTCCGCGCTTTAAGTCTGCGGGAAGTTTGCCTTTCTCGTCGTACTCGTAGTCCTTTTGCCATTGGCCGCCGGTGTAGTAGGCTTCAAGCTGCCCGATCTTTTTCTGCATGCCTTGAAGCTTGTCCAAAGCCTCCTGATAGTCATCTAATACCTGATTTGCTTCATCAAGGATGCTTTCCATCCTTTTAATTCTTTCAATCCTGCTTTCGCTCATTATTCCACCCATTTTGTTGCTTGTGCGTTCGCTTTTAAGTGTAAAACTATCTGAGATCTATCGCCGCCAGGAAGAAGAAAGGCATAATAGAGTCCCCAAACAACGAAATTCCACGCTGCGCCGAAAATCCATGATACTCTTTGCAATGTACGGGTAGTACAACCGTAAAGAAACAAAAAAGAAATATAATACTTGAAAATACCATCTACAGCTTCCTGCCTGAATTCTTAAAAGACTTTGCATTTCCAGGTTTTCTTTGTGATCATCCTGTAAGCTGATGTTATCACGCCGGACGGGCAAGATAGTAGCCCTGATAGAGATCCACGCCCAATCCGACAAGGCAGTCAAACTCTTCTTTTTCTTCTACACCTTCAGCAACTACCAATATCCCTTTCGAATGAAACCGATCCAAAAGATCACGTACATTCTCCTGTTTTTCGATCATATGATCTATACCTGATATAAGACTTCTGTCAAGCTTCACAATATGCGGAGACATGATCTCAACCCTTTCAAAATCATTGATCCCGCTTCCAAAATCATCCACAGCCAAAAGATTATCCATATATCTTACGGATTCACTCTTCATTTCCCAATGTTTGAATGAAAAATAGGGATATTCGAGATTCTCAATGATCATTCTTCCACGGATCTCTTCTCCGAAATACTCCAAAAATGCATCTGCTTCTTCCTGTGTCATGCAATCACAAGGAAATGAATTAATAGCCACTCTTTGCGAATACCCTCTCAGAATGAAAGCCTGCATAGCCCCAAAGAAGGTCGCCACTTCCAGCACATGCAGTTTTTCACTTTTGGTATATTCCTCAATAAGATCAGTTACAGTCATTTCAGTCGGTCGCATAAGCGCCTCCCAAGCATAGACTGTTTTCCCATCCTGCAAAAAAATGGGTTGAAAAACATAATTAATGGACAGCTCTCCCAAAGCCTTAAGTATGCCTTCGTCAAGCGGTAAATCTTCAAAATAAATCATAATAGCATGTCACTCCGGAAGTATTATTTTCCCCATTAAATTCCATTCTATCACAAATAAGAGCCTATGCACACACATACGCCCCCATGGACTGAAGTTTGTTATACAAAGTGAGTGCGGTGGTAATCTGATCTTTTGTGTATCTTTGATCTCTTGGCATAATCGCATTTAGGTGTCAAAGTGTCCGGGATTATGTCCGCACCCCCGCCGGAACTGTTTGGGTGATGTTCCGATCTGCTTGCTAAAACGCCTTGAAAAGCTGGAATAGTTGTTATACCCAAGCATAAAACATACATCGGAAGGAGAATAGTTCTGAAGTAATAATTTTTGCGCCAGAACCATTTTTTTTGCGTTTATATAATGCTTCAGAGAATCGCCTGTTGCTTTGCTAAAA
>JAEEIN010000142.1 GCA_016281385.1 Lachnospiraceae bacterium
AGACCATCACGGTTTATGATAAGCACTGTCTCGGCCTTTCAAAGGAAGAGGTTGAGAAGAACCTCGCTGAAGGCAAGCCTTTTGTTGTAAGACAGAATATTCCCAATGAAGGAACAACAACTTTCCACGATGAACTCTACGGAGATATCACTGTTGAGAACTCAGAACTTGATGACATGATCCTCATTAAGTCTGACGGATATCCCACTTACAATTTTGCAAACGTTGTTGATGACCACACCATGAACATCACGCACGTTGTAAGAGGTAACGAGTATATTTCTTCTTCACCCAAGTATCAGAGACTTTATGATGCTTTCGGATGGAAGAGCCCCGTATATATCCACCTTCCCCTTATCACCGATGAGACTCACAAGAAGCTTTCAAAGAGAAGCGGCCATTCTTCTTTTGAGGATCTTATCGAGCAGGGATTTGTTTCAGAAGCTATCGTTAACTTCATAGCTTTGCTGGGATGGTCACCTGAGGATAACAGAGAGATCTTTTCACTCGATGAGCTTATCAAGGAGTTTGATTATCATCGTATCAGCAAGTCACCCGCTGTGTTCGATATGGTGAAGCTTCGCTGGATGAACGGCGAGTATATCAAGATGATGGACGATGACAAGTATCTTGAAAAGGCAATGCCCATCATTGATTCCGTTATCACAAAGCCCGTTGATAAGAAGAAGATCGCAATGATGTGCAAGACAAGGATCGAGGTATTCCCCGATATTCCCGGTCACATCGATTTCTTTGAAGAGTTACCCGAATATGATGTTGCTATGTATGAGCACAAGAAGATGAAGACCACACTTGCTTCATCTCTTGAAACATTAAAGGAAGTCCTTCCCATGCTTGAAATGTGGAACGACTACAATAATGACGATCTTTACAATATGCTTTTGGGTTATGTTGAAGGCAAGCAGGTTAAGACAGGCTTTGTTATGTGGCCTTTAAGAACAGCTTTGTCGGGAAAACAGATGACACCCGCAGGTGCTACCGAGATCATGGAAGTACTTGGCAAGGAAGAGTCCATTAAGCGTATTAAGAAGGGCATTGAGCTTCTTGAAAAGTCAGTTTGATGACGAAGGGCAGAAAATTGCCATAAAGCACGGAAAGGGTCCTGCATGTGTTCTTGCAGGGCCCGGTTCCGGTAAAACATACATAATCACACATCGTATTCAAAATCTCATCAATCAATTGGGTGTAAGCCCATGCAGGATCCTGGTAATAACCTTTACAAGGGCCGCCGCCAATGAAATGCGACAGAGATTCCTTGATCTGTCAAAGGGAAGAGGGGCTGAAGTTACCTTTGGTACATTTCATTCCGTTTACCTTTCGTTCTTAAAGGAATTTGACCGGTTTGGTGCAGCCGATATCATCAATCCCGTCAAACAAAGAAACATTATCAGCAATATTCTATGCGAAAATAAAATGCTCAATTCCAATGTCTGTTTCGCAGTGGATCAGACAGAGGATCTTATTTCAGCAATTTCTTTTTACAAATCCTGTGATAAAAAAATACCCCCCAACTATAACAAGGATCTGTTTAATGAATTCATAACCGAATATGAAGAATGTCTGAAGGCCGCAAACTCTATGGACTTTGACGATATCCTTTTAAAATGCAGGGATATGCTGTTAAGTTCGCCTGAAATTCTCATAAGACTCAAAAAAAGGTTTGATCATATCCTTGTGGATGAATTTCAGGACATTAACAAGGTTCAGTACGAGATTTTAAATCTAATACTCTCGGAAGAAGAAAACATTTTTGTTGTGGGAGATGACGACCAGTCCATTTACGGTTTCAGAGGCGCAAGTCCCGATATTATCGGAACCTTTTTCAATGATTTTCCGAGGGCCAAAAAGATCGAACTTAAGATGAATTACAGGTCCGGTCAGAATATAATCAATGCAGCTTCAAAGGTCATAGTCCATAATCGTTACCGACAGAAGAATGTCTCTTATGAAAGTCCGTATTTCAAAGATCCGGGTGTATTTGAACTGAAGATCCTTGAAAATGTTAAAGATGAACTTGAATTCATAAGAAGAAAGGTTGAATTCTGTCGAAAAGAAGGGCGTTCTTACTGTGTTCTTGTAAGGACCAACAAAGATGCCTTAAAGATTTCGGAATACTTAAAGACAAATACGGTTTCACAGGGTTTTACCGACCGTGAAGACAATATAAAGAGGGAAATATTTAAAGATATTTCCGCTTATATATCATTTTGCAAGAATTTTGACAGAAACAGTATGTACAGGATCATCAAAGCTCCCGCTTCATATCTGTCAAAGGATATTTTCACGGAAGATCCGGTGGATCTTAATGCCTTGGCAAACAGATTCAGAGGCAGTTTTAAAGCATCGGCCCTGGATAAGCTTAACAGGCACATATCAATACTTAAGAAATCCACACCTTATGCTTTCTTGACATATCTGTTCAACATTGTGGGATATAAAGAGTACATACTGGAGAGATTCTCAAAAAGTTCCGCAGAAAAAGCCATGGAATTCCTTAATGAATGCATAAAATACGCAGAGAAAAGCAGTGAATTATCGGAGTTTAAGCTTCTTCTTGATAAAAATGTATCGGAATACACGGGGTCTGAAGAAAAGGAACAAAACTTCATAATGACTTTTCATGCTTCCAAGGGTCTTGAATTTGATACAGTGATAATTCCCGGTGTAAACGAAGGAAAGATCCCGGGAAGGGCATCCTTCGAAACTGGAGACTGTGAAGAAGAAAGAAGACTGTTTTACGTTGCCATGACCAGAGCCATAAATGCCCTGTATATTACCGCTATAAAAAGAAATGACAGCATGAGAATGCTGCCATCACGTTTTATCACTGAATTTATACAAAAAGAAGAGGATCACATATTGTCAAAATCCTGATCGTCAAGGAACTCATCGTATTTGTCCATAACGGCCTCAAGCTCCTCATCGTCATCGATGTAGATAAGCTCGGGCTCTTCGCCGGGAGTTTCCTTATAACCGTAGAACCAGACCTCCTCAAGGGGATTTCCGTCCTCATCCTGGGGAGAGAGGGCGATATAGTCTTTGCCGTCAACGGTAAGTATCGTGATAATGGAGCAAAGATAATCGCCCTCATCTGTTTCGATGGTGACGGTCATTTCTTCATCCATTTCTTTGTCAAAATCTTCGGGTCTTAATTCGCTCATATTCGCTGCCTTTCTTTTTCTTTTTCCATATTGTATATATTTTTTGATCTTTAGGCAATACTTCATTGAAAATGAACCGTGAAACAATTATACTTGTGCCATGGGTACGAATATTAAAAAAGTGAATTTTGCCGGCTTTGGTTCAAAGAAACAGAGTAACGGCATTTATTTCGGGGTTAACATGGATTTTCTTCATGAGGGGGGAATCCGTTTTTATGATGCCCGCAATAAGAAGCTTTTAAAGACCATAACCTTTGACAGCCGCCTGGCATTCGGAAATGTTTTCTCCGTAGTGGTTTCGGGCCTTGAAGATAAGGATGTGGTCTATCGTTATTTTTGTGACACAAAAGAGTATGTGGACCCCTATTCAAGGCGGATCTGCGGTAACGAGGAATTCGGAAAAGAGATAACATATAACGATATCTATTCCGCCATCAGCTCCTTTGACGAAGAGAAGGTCCTTCTTAACGATTTTAATCCCATGATCCCTTATACGGATACAGTGATAATGCTGACCCATGTTCGCGGGGCCACCATGCTTGATGGCAGTATCAGACATAAGGGCACTTTCGCAGGTCTTTCCGAAAAGATCCCCTATTATAAAAAACTTGGCATTACGGCTCTTGAGATCATGCCTTCTTATGAATTTCTTGAATGCGTGAAGGAGGATCCGGCCGATCGTGTTTTATCCGTTTTGAATTACAAGGAGGATCCAAACAGCGCTCCCAAGGTAAATTACTGGGGCTTTGAAGAAGGCTTTTATTATTCCGTAAAAAGAAGCTACTCCGCATCGGATGATGCTGAGACAGAGTTTGCCACACTTATAAAGAAGCTTCATGAAAACAGAATGGAGCTTATCATGATGATGTATTATCCCGACGGAATTTCGCCGGATCTGGTTTCGGATTCCTTAAGATATTACGTTACACGTTTTCATGTTGACGGCTTCAGGATAATGGGCGTTTCTCTTGATATAGACAGGATCGTGAACGACCCCTTCCTTAAGCATACGAAGCTCATGTTTGAGAACGTGGATCTTGGCCGATTCTGGCAGGATAAGCCTCTTAAGTACAAGAACCTGTCCCTGTTCACCCAGACCTTTGCAGACCGCGCAAAGAGCTTTTTAAAGGGCGATGAGGACCAGGTAAGCTATATCAGCTATGCATTGAGGGAGAACAACAAAACCTATGCGCCCATAAGGCAGGTAACCGATTATTCAGGCTTTTCCCTGTATGACTGTGTAAGCTTTAACAAGAAGCATAACGAAGCCAACGGAGAGGACAACACCGACGGAACCAACTACAATTACAGCTGGAACTGCGGAGCCGAAGGCGATACGAGAAAGACACTTATCAACCGTTTGAGACAGAGACAGGCAAAGAATGCAATGCTCCTTGTTCTTCTTTCCCAGGGTGTTCCTTCCTTAAGGGGCGGAGATGAGGTCTTGAGCACATGTTTTGGCAACAACAATCCCTGGTGTCAGGATAATGAGACCGGATGGATCAAATATAAAAAGACCAAGGCTTCAAAGGATTTCTTTGAGTTTACGAAGAATGCCATAGCTTTCAGAAAGCGTCACAGCATTCTTCATCAGCCCGGGGAATTAAGGCTTTTTGACTATATGTCCTGTAAACTTCCGGACATTTCCTTCCACGGAGAGGAAGCCTTTAAATTAAATCAGGATCCCGTTTCCAGAGAATTTGCGATCCTTTATGCGGGAGATTATGCGAAGCAGTTTTCGGACAGTGAAGAAGATTCTTTGTACCTGATCTTTAACATGCACTGGGAGGATCGTGTATTCAGGCTTCCCGTAACAAGCAAGGATTACCAGTGGCGGCTTTTGTTCTCAACCGACGGATCAACGGATCTGTCTTTTGACGAAGATTCCGCCAAGGTCTTTAGAGAAAATGAGTATAAGGCAGAAGGCAGATCCGTATCCATTTTCTTATTGAAAAAGAAGAATGATGAGACTTCTGTACTTAAAAAGAAAAAAGTAGTAAAATAAACGGGATAAACTTTTGGAGGATGGTTATGATAGACGATAAAAAGATATTGTTCAGCGGTATGCAGGCAACCGGAAACCTGACATTGGGTAATTACATCGGAGCCTTAAAGAACTGGCTGACTTTACAGGATGAATATGAAACCTTTTATTCGGTAGTGGATCTTCATTCCATAACCGTAAGGCAGGATCCCGCGGAGTTAAGAAGCCGCGCAAGAAAGCTTCTTACCCTTTACATTGCAGCTGGTCTCGATCCCGAAAAGAACTGCATCTATTATCAGTCCCATGTCAGCGGACATGCGGAACTTGCATGGATATTAAACTGTTTTACCTATATGGGTGAGCTTCAGAGAATGACTCAGTTCAAGGATAAATCCGCTAAGCATGCAGATAACATAAATGCCGGATTATTTACATATCCCGTACTTATGGCTGCGGATATCCTTCTTTATCAGACAGATGTGGTTCCGGTAGGTAAGGATCAGCTTCAGCACCTTGAGATCACAAGGGATATCGCACAGAGATTCAATTCGATCTACGGAGATGTGTTCACGATCCCCGAGCCCTATATCGGAAAGACCGGTGCAAAGATCATGTCCCTTCAGGATCCGGAAAAGAAGATGTCCAAATCCGATGAGAATCCCAATGCAAGCATCTATCTTATGGATGACAAGGATACTATAATCAGGAAGTTCAAGAGAGCGGTTACGGATTCCGAGGCAAATATCGCTTATAACGATACTCAGCCGGGTATCCACAATCTCATTGACATCTATTCCGCTTGTACCGGAAAGACCGCTGACGAGGTCGTATCCGAATTTGCCGGAAGGGGTTACGGCGAATTCAAACTTGCGGTTGGTGAAGCTGTTGCAGACCTCCTTGGACCTTTACAGGCACGTTTCTTTGATCTTGAGAAGGACAAGGCATATATCGACGGGGTAATTAAAAATAACGCTGAAAAAGCCGATTATTACGCTCAGAAGACCTTAAGAAAGGTTAAAAAGAAAGTCGGTTTCCCGGAGAAGATCAGATAAATAAAGACATTGGCCGGGATTTATTCCCGGCCGGTTTGTTTATAGGGAGGATATCATGGAAAACAGAGACAAAGTCATAATCCGGACCAGTATCCTGGGAATCGTAGCAAATCTGTTCCTTGCTGCTTTCAAGCTTGTTATCGGACTTATTACAAATTCGATCGCAGTATTGCTGGATGCTGTAAACAATACAACGGATGTTCTCAGTTCCGTCATAACCATTGTGGGCACAAAACTTGCGGGCAGACTTCCCGACAAGAAACACCCTCTGGGCCACGGCAGGATCGAGTATATAAGTGCCATGTTTGTTGCGGCCCTTGTTCTTTATGCCGGTGTAACATCCCTTATTGAATCGGTTAAGAAGATCATCAATCCCGAGGCTCCCGATTATTCAGTTATATCGCTGGTTATAATCGCGGTAGCGGTTCTTGTTAAATTCTTCCTTGGAAGATATGTTAAAAAGACAGGAGAGAGGGTTAATTCAGGAGCTTTGGAGGCTTCCGGACAGGATGCTTCCTTTGATGCCATCATTTCCCTGTCCGTTCTCATAAGTGCTATCATCTTTATGACAACGGGATTCTCTCTCGAAGCCTATGTAGGTGTCCTTATTTCAGCATTCATCATCCGTGCAGGTATCGAGATCCTTACGGATACCATCGATGAACTTCTCGGAAAGCGTGCCGATCCGGAACTTACAAGAAAGATCAAAGCCCTTATCAACGAAGAGCCCGAAGTCTACGGTACATATGACCTTATCATAAATAACTATGGGCCTGATAAAAATTACGTTTCAGTGCATGTTGAACTTCCCGATACGATGACGGTTGACAAGGTTGATGTCATAACAAGAAGGCTTCAGCATAAGCTTTTTAAGGAAATGGGCATCATCCTTACGGGTGTGGGTGTCTATTCCCACAATACAAACAACGATGAAGCGGCAAGACTTAGAAATGAGGTTCAGGAATTTGTTTTAAGTCACGAATATGCCCTTCAGATGCATGGTTTCTATGTGGATTTTGAATCCAGAATGATGCGATTTGACGTAGTATTTTCTTTTTCCAAGAATCCGAATATCGGATATAAGGAATTAAGCGAGGAGATGAAGGCAAAATATCCGGATTTCGATATCCATATCGCTGCGGATGTGGATATGACGGATTAATTCTTTGATAAGTCTCATTTGATATGATCATGTTTGCAAGAAAATTTTGGGAGGTACTACATGAAGAACTTTAGAAAAGCAGTAATGGTCGGTTGCGGTTTCGTTGGTTCCGCTTCGGTATTTGCCCTTATGCAGGCAGGTCTGTTTGAAGAGATCGTACTTATTGATGCCAACAGGGAGAAGGCCGAGGGTGAGGCTATGGATATAAGCCACGGTATTCCCTTCGGAAGGCGTCAGAAGATCTACGCCGGTGATTATGACGACGTAAAGGACGCGGGCATAGTTATCGTCACCGCAGGTGCCAATCAGCAGCCCGGAGAAACAAGACTTGACCTTGTAAACAAGAATGTGGGTATATTTAAGTCCATCATTCCGGAGATCGCCAAGAGAGGTTTTGACGGTATCCTGCTCATCGTAGCAAATCCCGTTGATGTCCTTACACGTGTAACCCAGAAGCTTTCGGGCTTGCCGGAAAATCATGTATTCGGTTCCGGAACCGTTCTTGATTCCGCCAGGTTAAGATATGCTCTCAGTGAGCATTTATCCGTTGATGCAAAGAGCATCCACGCATTTATCATCGGCGAACACGGCGACAGCGAAGTAGTTGCATGGAGCAGTGCAAATGTATCAGGCGTTCCTCTTTCCAAATTCTGTGAGATGAGAGGACATTACGACCATGAGCATTCCGAGCAGGAGATTGCCGCAAACGTAAAGAACAGCGCTTACGATATCATAGAAAGAAAACGTGCCACCTATTTCGGCGTTGCAATGGCCGTAAGGCGCATATGCGAAGTCATAGTGCATAATGACAAGGCGATCCTTCCCGTCTCCACACTGATGCACGGAGAGCACGGCATAGAGGATGTGGTCATTTCAATGCCCTGTATCGTGGGGAGCGACGGTATAGAGACTCAGGTTCCCATCGTACTTGACGATGATGAGCTTATGAAGCTTCAGAAGTCTTCAGACGTGCTTAAGGCACTCGTAGACAGTCTTGATCTTTAAAGGTATAAATTAAGCCCGGGGATGATCCCCCGGGCTTTTTATGTGCATCAGTCAGCACTCTTTATTTCTTTATATAACTTGCTGTATAACTCATCAGCGTCTTCTCCGAGATAGAGATATGTCTCAAGCTTATACTTGGAAAGATCCGGGAATGCGATGGGAGAGTTCTTGATGTCCTCATCCTCGATAAGCTTCTGAGCTGCTTCGTTGGGGGTTGAGTAAGTGATGTACTCAAAGTTCTTAAGAGCGATATCCTCACGGCACATGAAATCGATGAACTTGTGAGCATTCTCAACATTTTCAGCATTAGCGGGGATTACCCAATTATCGATCCATACATTTGTACCTTCCTTGGGAATAACATACTCAAGGTCTGAATTTTCACGCTGTGTATAGATTGCTTCACCTGAATAGATAACACCTATGGCAGCTTCGTTACCGATCATCTTATCACGTACTTCATCAATAACATAAGCCTGAACAAGGGGCTTTTGATCGATAAGATCCTGCTTTGCCTTCTGTAATTCATCCTCGTTTGTGGAATTGATGGAGTATCCGTTCTTTGCAAGGCCAACCGCAAAAAGATCTCTTACGGAATCCTGCATAAGGATCTGTCCGGAATACTTGGGATCCCAGAGAATGTTCCAGGAATCGATCTCTTCATCAACCATTGTCTTGTTGTAAAGGATACCTACCGTTCCCCAGCAGTAAGGTACAGAATACTTGTTGCCGGGATCGAACTGGTCTGACTGCGCCCAGTACTGCGCACCGATGTTTTTCTTTGCATTGGGGATCTTGTCAAAGTCAAGCTCCTGAAGGAGACCTGCATTGATCATCTTGTCAACCATGTAATCAGAAGGACAGATGACATCATAGGTTGTTGCTCCCGCAGCTACTTTAGGGAACATAAGCTCGTTTGTTTCGAACTCATCGTAAACTACTTCGATACCTGTTTCTTTTTCGAACTGCTCAAGAGTATCGGGATCGATGTATTCGCCCCAGTTGTAAACAACAACTTTACCGTTCTCGCTCTTCTTACCGCAAGCGGCAAGGGAAAGGACCATGGCAGCGAGTACCAATGCTAACATAAACTTCTTCATTCTTTTTTCTCCATAAAACTTATTTTGCTTTATCCTTTATTTTTTCATCCGCAGGCGTTCTGTTCACCAGGATGAGAAGGACCAGAATTGTGATAAATATAAGGGTTGAAAGTGCGTACATTTCAGGCTTGATACCTTTTTTTACCTCGGAATAGATCTTGGTGGAAAGGGTATCCACACCTGCGCCTTTCGTAAAATGTGTGATGACAAAGTCATCAATGGACATTGTAAATGCCATTAAAAATCCCGAAACGATACCGGGCATAAGATCCGGAACCACAACCTTGAAGTAAGCATTCACGGGTGAAGCACCAAGATCCAGAGCCGCTTCGTAAGTGGACGGGTTCAGGGTCTTCATCCTGGGCATAACACTTAAGATAACATAAGGGATATCAAAGGTTATGTGTGCAACAAGAATGCTCATAAACCCGAATTTTATTCCCAGTGCTATGAAAAGAAGCATGAGAGAGATACCCGTTACGATATCCGCATTGAGCATTGGGATGTTTGTAACTCCCATCCAGAGCATTCTGGGCTTTTTCTTCATGTTATTTATTGCTATGCAGGCAAGGGTACCGACGATGGTCGAAACCACTGCTGCGATACCGGCAATGGCAAGTGTGTTCCACAAAGCTTCCATAATGGCATCGTTTTTGAATAAGGAAACATACCATTTTGTTGTAAAGCCGCCCCATTTGGCCCGGGATTTGCTGGCATTGAAACTTAAAACGATCAGTGTACCGATGGGAGCGTACATAAAGATCACTATTAGTGCCATGTACAGTCTGCGTAAGATTTTATTCATCACAGTACACTCCCTTCTCCGTCCTTATCGGCGATGCTCTGAATGACCATGCTGATTATGATGAATATCATCAGGACGATGGATAAACCGGATCCGAGATGCCAGTTGTTTGTCTGTGAAAATTCCTGCTCGATAACGTTACCGATAAGCAGGATCTTGCTTCCGCCAAGTAAGGTTGAGATTACGAAAGTGGTAAGTGCAGGAACAAATACCATTGTTATACCCGAAATGATACCCGGAACGGAAAGCGGAAGAGTAACCTTGAAGAATGTGATGAAGGCATTTGCTCCCAGATCCCTTGCGGCATTTATCATGTTGGGGTCGATCTTTTCAAGTGAGTTATACAAAGGAAGCACCATGAAAGGAAGGAAGTTGTAAACCATACCGAACACGATGGCTCCCGGTGTATTGATCATTGTCATCCTGGGAAGCCCTATAAAGGAGAGCATCGTATTGATGACACCGTTGTTTTCAAGTAATGTCTGCCACGCCATTGTTCTTAATAAGAAGTTCATCCACATGGGAAGGATGAAGAGCATAACAAGAACGCTGGATTTTCCCTTTGCGTACTTGGCAAGTATCATGGCAAGAGGATATGCAAGAAAGAAGCATATGATCGTGCTGATGATGGAAAGCTTTACTGCAAGCCACAAAGCCTTTGAATGCTCATAGGTTGCTATGGCAGAAACGTTTTCAAATGTAAAAGCACCCGTTTTGTCCGTAAGTCCGTAGTAGAAGACCATAAAAAGAGGGATCACGATAAAGATCACGGACCAGACATAGTAGGGAATACCAAGCATGAGCTTATTCTTATTCCTCAACATGTACTGCCTCCTCGTCCTCACTTTCGGGCTTATTCATGATCTGAATATTGAAGGGCTTAACGTAAATGCCGACTTCGGTTCCCACGGGGAAGCATTCGGTTGAATGAACAAGCCATTCGTAACCGTTTGGTGTAGTAACTTCCATCTCGTAGTGCACGCCCTTGAAGATAAGGTGTGTAACGGTTCCCTGAAGGATTCCTTTTTCCTTGTCAACAAGTTCAACGTCCTCGGGACGGATAACCACGTCAACGGGTTTGTTGTTGCCGAATCCCGTATCAACGCAGGCGAACTTTGCGCCGAAGATCTCAACAAGCTCATCCTGTATCATTACAGCGTCTATGATGTTGGAATCGCCGATAAAGTCGGCAACAAAAGCGTTCTCGGGCTCATTGTAGATCTTTTCGGGAGTTCCGATCTGCTGGATGTAACCCTGGTTCATGACAACGATGGTATCGGACATGGTAAGGGCTTCTTCCTGATCGTGAGTTACATATATAAAGGTGATGCCAAGTTCGTTCTTTAAGCGGATAAGCTCGTACTGCATGTCCTGACGGAGCTTAAGGTCCAAAGCACCAAGGGGCTCGTCAAGAAGAAGAACCTTGGGCTCGTTTACGATAGCTCTGGCAATGGCGATACGCTGCTGCTGACCGCCGGATAAGGAATCGGGCATACGCTTTTCGTAACCGTCAAGGTTGACCAGCTTAAGAGCATATTTGATCTTGTCGTCTATGTACTGTTTTGTTTTTCCTTTGATCTTAAGACCGAAAGCGATGTTTTCCTCGATGTTCATGTGAGTGAAGAGAGCATACTTCTGGAAAACGGTGTTTAACTGTCTCTTGTTGGGAGGCATGTGAGTGATGTCCTTGCCTTCAAACAAAACAACACCCTGATCGGGCTCGGTGAATCCGCCGATTATACGAAGGGTAGTGGTCTTACCGCAGCCGGAGGGGCCGAGAAGAGTAAGAAACTCGTTTTCCTTTATATATAATGTAAGATCGTCAAGGACCATCTGTCCGTCAAAGGACTTGGATATATTCTTTAAATAAATGAGTTCGTTTGCCATTCTCTTATGATACCTCCTAGAAACTGGGCGGGCTGGATACCCAGATCAGTGTTGCCCCTGTTTTGCCGGCTTCGAGATAGTGGCTCTGGCCGGGCGTAAAATAAAAAGCTTCGCCGCTTTTTGCTTTATAAACTTTTTTCCCCACATGTATCGTTATATGACCGGACAGTACATAACCGAATTCCTCACCTTCATGAGGAACGTCGGGATAGGTCTTTCCGTTAGGCTTAAGCGTAAGGCGGATGGGTTCCATTTCGTTCTTCTGACTGTTGGGGATTATCCATTCGATAACATTACCCAGTTCTTCGTCAACCTTCTCGCAAAAGTCCTCGTTTTTAAAAACAATGCGTTCCGGAGATTCTTCGGATGAAAAGAATTCCGAAAGATCCGTTCCCAGGGAAGTGAGAATGTCGGTCAGCGTCGATATGGAAGGAGAGGTTAAGTTTCTTTCAACCTGTGAAATAAAGCCCTTTGTGAGCTCACTGCGATCCGCCAGTTCCTCTTGGGTAAGGCCGTGCTGAACACGCAGTTCCTTTATCTTTTGTCCGATATCCATCCTTTTCCCCTTTCTTACATACTCTAAACAAAAAGTTTAATTTTGCTAAACTTCAAGTGCTATTATACATTCAGTTTTTTTACTGTCAATTCTTTTTTACAAAATAATTTTTAAATGTGCTATAATTAATGCAGTATGTGAATACGGAGGTTCTCCATGAGCAAATATGTAGCCTATGTTTCCTGTTATACCAAGAAAGATGATATGTACGGCATATCCATATATGATGTGGATCTTAAGAACGGTCGTTTAAAAAAGAAGGATCAGGTCAAGATCTCCAATTCTTCTTATGTGACCATTTCTCATAACCGGAAATACCTTTATTCCATAACGGATTTCGGCGTTGAGAGTTACAAGGTATGTGATAACGGCCTTCTTGAAAATATAAACATGCAGTCCATCAACGGAATGAGAGGCTGCTATTTATCAACTTCCTATGATGACAAATTCTTATTCGTTGCAGGCTATCACGACGGAAAGGTTACCGTTTTAAGGCTTGAAGAAAACGGAAGTGTGGGAGAGATCACCGACGAGATCTTCATGAAGGGTATGGGAAGCATTGCCGAGAGGAATTTCCATCCTCATGTTACCTGCGTAAAGATGACCAGGGACGATAAGTTTCTTCTTGCAGCGGATACGGGAATGGATCATGTAAATGTTTATTCCCTTGACCGTGTTACAGGAAAGCTTAAACTCGTCGATATAATCAGAAGCGACCAGGAATCGGCTCCCAGGCACATCAAGTTCTCAAAGGACGGAAAATACCTTTATATCGTTCACGAGCTTAAATGCTATATAGATGTTTATTCTTATGCAAATAAGGGAGAGAATTATCCCGAATTTGAAAAGATTCAGCGTATCTCGACCATAAACGATTATCATACCAGCAATACCGCGGCCAGCGCCCTTAACATATCCGCTGATTTCAAATATGTCACCAGTTCCAATGCCGGTGACAATACGGCCGTTGTATATAAGGTTAATGAAGACGGTACCCTTGACCGTAAATTCTGCCTTCCGGTTTCGGGAGATTATCCCAAGGACGTGGCATTGTTCCCGGATGACAAGCATCTGGTATCACTTAATCACGAGTCAGATACCATGACCTTCTTTACCGTGGATCTTGAAAAGGGAACCATGGTCATGAACGGCCCGGAACTTAAGATCGAGAAGCCAAACTGTATCATTTTCCACAAGCTTTCGTAGTATTAACCATAAATTAAACTTTATTATTGCTTTTGCGGTGCTATAATTTATTCGGATTTTTTTACCCGAGGTGTTTATTTTGAATTTAACTGCTGAAGAACGGGTCAGAGCAAAGGCCCGTAAGGTCACAAAAAAGCATAAATTTCTGTTGCCTGTGATCTTTCTCATCCTTCTTCCCATTGTCGCTGTATTAAGGTTAGTGGGATATTTCGGAAGGAACGGAAAGAGATATATAGTCATGGGTATGGCACTTGTGTTCTTTTTCATGAGTTCCAGCTTCTCCTTCCCCGAGAACGGTGACGATTCCGCAATTTATCTTGCATCTTCCGAAACTGAGACATCGGTTGAAAATGTTGATGCCGATGAAGCTTCATTGATTTCTGAGGATGCACAAAAAGAAAACATTGCCGATGCGGACTGGATAGAGGATGCGGATCTTTTGTCAAAGGATCTGGAAGAAGAACTCTCAAAGACCGACAACATCGATGTATTTACCCTTGATGACTTTTTAAAGGAAACGGCGGATGAAACATATGTTGCGGATACCGAGGAGTCTGCGTTCGACAAGGACGCATGGAATCTGATCCTTGTTAACAAGACACATCCCGTACCGGCTGATTATGACGTTCCCCTTACCACATTCAGCGATACGATGAAGTGTGACGAACGAGTGCTTGAACCCCTTACCTCCATGCTTAAAGGAGCAAGCAGGGACGGAGTGGATCTGATCGTATGTTCTCCTTACAGAGATTATCAGCTTCAGGAAAGACTCTTTAACCGCAAGGTAACGGCTTATATGAACAAGGGTTATTCCTATGTGGATGCATATAAGATGACCTGTTCAAACGTAACGGTTCCCGGCGCCAGCGAACATCAGATAGGAATGGCTTTCGATATCGTGACCGGGGATCACAGAACTCTCGATTACGAATTTGAAAATACGACTGCGGGCAAGTGGCTTAAGGCTCACAGCAAGGAATACGGATTTATCTTAAGATATCCCAGAGGCAAGACGGATATCACGGGCATCATCTATGAGCCCTGGCACTTCAGATATGTAGGGGTTGAAGCAGCCACATATATTATGGACAACGATCTGACTCTTGAGGAATTCCTCGAATCCCTCGAATGATAAAGGAAATATTTAATGTATAAGATCTTAAAAACGGAAGGCCGCGCAAAGCGCGCCGAAATGACTACAGTACACGGTGTCATTCAGACACCCGTATTTATGAATGTGGGAACTGTTGCCGCTATCAAAGGTGCAGTTTCCACAACTGATTTATATGACATCGGAACTCAGGTAGAGTTATCAAATACCTACCATCTTCATGTTCGTCCCGGCGATGAGCTTATCAAGGAACTGGGCGGACTTCATCGTTTCATGAACTGGGACAGGCCCATCCTTACAGATTCCGGCGGTTTCCAGGTGTTTTCCCTTGCGGGGCTTCGAAAGATCAAAGAAGAAGGCGTAACCTTTCATTCCCATGTTGACGGACGCATTATTTTCATGGGGCCGGAAGAGAGCATGAGGATACAGTCAAATCTTGCATCCACAATTGCAATGGCATTTGATGAATGCCCTTCAAGCCGTGCCGACAGAAAATATGTGATGGATTCAGTTGAACGTACCACAAGGTGGCTTGAAAGATGCAAGGCCGAAATGGCACGTCTTAATTCTCTTGAAGATACCATTAACAAAAATCAGCTCCTTTTCGGAATCAACCAGGGCGCAGTCTTTTCCGATATCCGTATAGATCATGCCAAACGCATATCGGAACTTGAACTTGACGGTTATGCCGTCGGCGGACTTGCGGTAGGCGAGACTCACGAAGAGATGTATCATGTCCTTGATGAAGTCGTACCGTACCTTCCTCAGGATAAGCCCACATATTTGATGGGTGTTGGTACACCTGCGAACATCCTTGAAGGAGTTGACAGAGGCGTTGACTTCTTTGACTGTGTTTATCCCTCAAGAAACGGACGTCACGGACACGTTTATACCAATCACGGCAAACTTAATCTCTTTAATCAGAAATACGAAAAGGATATGCGTCCCATAGAGGAAGGCTGCGGCTGCCCCGCCTGCAGAAGCTATTCCCGCGCATATATCAGGCATCTTTTGAAGGCCAAGGAAATGCTGGGCATGAGACTTTGCGTTCTCCACAACCTGTATTTCTACAATACGATGATGACCGAGATCAGAAATGCATTGGATTCAGGTGACTTTGCCGGATACAAGAAAAAGAAGCTTGATTCAATGAGTGAAAGCGAAGATTAATGAAAAAAGAATAAAATATGTCTTTTTTCTTGATTATGATCATGTTTTTATGTATCATAAAACACGACTAAAAATTGGAGGTTATGACCTATGATAAGATTATTCGCAGCCGCAACGGCTGATGCAGCAGGAAGTTCAACCGCATCCCTGATCAGCATGCTGATCTCATTCGTTATCCTTGGTCTGTTTTTCTACTTTATGATCATCAGACCTCAGAAGAAGGAGCAGAAGCGTACTTCCGCAATGCTTTCTTCCCTTGAAGTGGGAGATTCCGTTCTTACTTCTTCAGGCTTCTACGGAACCGTTATCGATATTGCAGACGATACGGTCATCGTTGAGTTCGGAAGCAACAAGAACTGCCGTATCCCCATGCAGAAGAGCGCCATCGCTCAGGTTGAGAAGCCCGAATAAAAATAATATGTTTTTGGCGGAGGACATTGTTCCTCCGTTTTTTTTGTTGTCTGAAAGATGATTTTCAGCACAAAAGGCCATATGTCCGTCACAGAAAAACAAATGTCTTTCAAAAACTATTGAATTTTTATTGTTAATAAGTTATCATAATGAAAATTTGAGTTTTACATTTAAATCATTAAAGAGCGAGGACGCAAAAATGGTATTCAATATCACATGCATTCCCGGCGACGGGATCGGCCCCGAGATCGTAAAACAGGCCAAGCTTGTTCTTGACAGGGTCGCAGAGAAATACGGACATACCTTTAATTACAAAGATATCTTAATGGGAGGAGCTTCCATTGATGTTCACGGCATTCCCTTAACGGATGAAGCCATCGCGGATGCAAAGGCCGCAGATGCGGTTCTGATGGGTTCCATCGGCGGAGATACCAATACAAGTCCCTGGTATAAGCTTGAGCCTTCCAAGAGACCTGAGGCAGGCCTTCTTAAGATAAGAAAAGAGCTGGGACTCTTTGCAAACCTTCGTCCCGCACTTTTATATAAGGAACTTGCGGATGCATGTGTCCTTAAAAAGGAAACAAGCGATCAGGGATTCGACCTGATCATCGTAAGAGAGCTTACGGGCGGTCTTTATTTCGGAAAGAGAGAGACCGTAACCGAGAACGGTATCAGAAAGGCGACGGATACCCTTACATATGACGAAAACGAGATCAGGCGTGTAGCCATCAAGGCTTTTGACATTGCTTCAAAGCGCAGGAAGAAAGTAACAAGCGTTGACAAAGCCAATGTTCTTGATTCATCCAGACTCTGGAGACAGGTTGTAAACGAGGTTTCAAAGGATTACCCCGATATTACTCTTGAACACATGCTTGTTGATAACTGTGCGATGCAGCTTGTTAAGGATCCCGCTCAGTTTGATGTTGTTCTTACAGAGAACATGTTCGGTGACATTTTGTCCGATGAAGCCAGCATGATCACAGGTTCCATAGGTATGCTGGCAAGTGCATCCTTAAATGAAACAAAATTCGGATTATATGAGCCCAGCCACGGTTCGGCTCCCGATATTGCGGGGAAGGATATAGCAAATCCCATAGCTACCATTCTTTCCGCAGCAATGATGTTAAGATTCAGCCTGGATCTTTCAAAGGAAGCCGACGATATCGAGGCTGCCGTTAAAAAGGCTCTGGCCGACGGATATCGCACCGGTGATATCTATACAGAAGGAATGAAAAAGTGTTCCTGTTCCGAAATGGGACGTATCATTACCGAAAATATATAGGAGGAAATCATATTTATGAGAAGTGACAATGTAAAGACC
>JAEEIN010000143.1 GCA_016281385.1 Lachnospiraceae bacterium
GCGGAAAGAACAGCTTCTCATACATTAAAAAGGTAGCCATAAACTGGGCTCAGTCCGGAATAACGACTCCCAAACAGGCCAAAGAGCTTGCGGGAACAAAGTATGACAAGTACGTCTATACCGTACTTAAGGCTCTGGGAAACAGGAATATGCCACAGCCCGCGGAGGCCGAGATCGTTACCCGCTGGCACAAGAACTACGATTTCAGCCTTGAGGTCATAATGGAAGCCTGCAACAGGACCGTGATCGCCACGGATTCCCACAGACTGGAGTATTGTGACAAGATCCTTTCAAACTGGAAGGAAAAGGGTGTTCATCATCTTGCGGATGTTTCCGCCCTTGACACCAAGCACAAGACCGCAAGGACAAAGAGAGAATCTTCAAAGCCAAACAGCTTCGGTCAGCTTGAATGTGCCGACTATGATTTTGACGAACTCAATAAAATGTTAGGAAACTGATCAAGCTATTAATATGTCATTAACTAATTCACAGTATGATTCAATCAGAATGAAATACGATCGAACGAGGCTTTCGAACCTGCACCGCGAAAATGAACGACGCGAGCAGGTTTATTCCTCTGTTCCGGGATTTAAGGATCTGGACGATGAAATAATCCAAACCTCTTTAGACTGTGCAAAAAGAAAGCTAAAGGGTGATTCCGGGGCTTTGGAAATCCTTCACGATAAGCTTGCAAAGCTTAAAGCCAAAAAGGCTTCTCTCCTTTCGGAAAGCGGCTTCCCGGCGGATTATCTCGATCCCATATACACCTGTCCCGACTGTAAAGATACGGGATATATCGGAAGTTCTACCTGCCATTGCTTCATTAAGCAGGTAACGGAATTCCTTTATGATCAGTCAAACATAAGGGATTATCTTTCCGAGAACAATTTCTCGACCCTTTCCTTCGATTATTACGAAGGTGAGGATCTGGTGCGTTTTAAACGGGCGGTTGATGCCTCCCACGCTCTCGTTGACAACTTTGAAAACGAGAAGACAAATATTCTTTTTTTCGGCACTGTTGGCACCGGAAAGTCATTCCTCTCCGGCTGCATTGCACACGATCTTATCGAAAAGGGTTATTCCTGCATTTATTTCAGCGCGATAAATCTTTTCGAGCAGATCTCAAAATATACCTTTAATTCCTCCTCAAAAGAGGAACTTTACAACCTTCATGATTATCTTTATAATTGTGACTGCCTTATCATAGATGACCTGGGAACGGAGAATTCCAATTCCTTCGTGGCATCCCAGCTGTTTTCTCTGATCAACGAAAGAAACCTTCGGAAACGGTCCACCATAATATCCACCAATCTTTCTTTGGAAGATATCCGCGACCGCTATACCGACCGGATTCTTTCAAGGACCGTCAGCAGCTTTAACGTATTCCGTTTAAGCGGTAAAGACATTCGTATTCAGAAAAGAGCACAGGACAGAAAGTGAGGAGACCATTTTAATGGCAAATCAGGAACTCAGAAATCTTGAGACGATCCCCGTAGGTTCTCTCGGTATCATCGCACTTAAGGGATGCGAAAATATGGCCGAGAAGATTGACAGCTACCTTGTCAAATGGCGTACCGAGCGCGAAAGCGAGCATAAAGAAAGCCTTGCTTTTTCCGGTTACATGAGACCTTCATATTTATTGAAAGCAGATGTGCCGCGTTTTGGTTCGGGCGAAGCAAAAGGACTCATCCTTGAGTCGGTCAGAGGTACGGACTTATACCTCTATGTAGATGTTTGTAACTACTCTCTTACATATAAGATGGGCGGACGCGAAAATCACATGTCCCCCGACGATCATTACCAGGATCTAAAGAGAATAATCGCAGCTGTAGGCGGTAAGGCAAGAAGAATAACCGTCATCATGCCTTTCCTTTACGAAAGCCGTCAGCACAAGCGTACCGCCAGAGAATCTCTTGACTGCGCGGTAGCACTTCAGGAAATGGTAGCCATGGGCGTTGACAACATCATCACCTTCGACGCTCACGATCCCCGTGTTCAGAACGCCATTCCTCTTCACGGATTTGAAACCGTTCGTCCCACCTATCAGTTCATCAAGGGACTTTTAAAGAATGTTAAGGGTCTTAACATCGATTCCGATCACCTTATGATGATCAGCCCCGATGAAGGCGGTATGGGACGTGCCATCTACCTTGCAAACGTGCTTGGTATAGATATGGGTATGTTCTATAAGAGACGTGACTATACCAGAGTCGTTAACGGCCGTAACCCCATCGTCGCTCACGAGTTCTTAGGCTCCAGCGTTGAGGGCAAGGATGTGATCATCATGGACGATATGATCTCCTCCGGTGAAAGCGTTCTCGAGGTTGCAGCAAACCTTAAATCAAGAAAGGCCAACCGCATTTTCGTATGTGCAACCTTTGGTCTTTTCACAAACGGTCTTGACCGTTTCGACAAGGCATATGAAGAAGGTCTCATCACCAGAGTCCTTACCACCGACCTTGTTTACCAGTCTCCCGAGCTTCTTTCAAGAGAATGGTACATTAACTGCGACATGAGCAAATACATCGCATACATCATCGACACCCTTAACCACGATACCTCCATCAGCGATCTTCTCGATCCCGTCGACAGGATCCAGCGTATCGTAAACCGTTACAAAATGGGTGAACTCGATAACGACTGATAAATACAGATACCCTGTTTCCCGATCGGGAAACAGGGTATTTTTCAGTTCAACGCATATTTGATACGCTCAAGCGCATCTTCAAGAATACTTCTCGGGCAGGCCGTATTGATACGCTGAAAGCCTTCTCCCGTCTTTCCGAAGATCTTTCCGCTGTCAAGGTAAAGCCTTGCTTTGTTTATGATGATATCGTCAAGCTCGCTTGCCGATAATCCTCTGTCGTTAAAATCAAGCCAGATAAGATATGTTCCCTCGGGCTTATTGAGCTTCACTCCGGGAAGTTCGCTTTTTACATAATCACAGGCAAAGTCTATGTTCGCTTCAACATAACGCTTCATGCCCGCATACCACTCATCACCGTGAGTATATGCAGCCTGTGACGCTTCTATTCCGAAGATATTGGGCTCATCATATCCCGTCTCAGCTATCGCCGAACGAAAAGCCCTGTACAGCACTCTGTTTGGTATGAAGATATTTGACTGCTGAAGTCCCGCAATGTTAAAGGTCTTGCTGGGGGATGTGGCAGTCACGGTGATATCCTTAAAAGAAGGATCCAGTTCCTGAAAAATATGGTGCTCTGCCTCCCAGATAAAGTCAAAATGGATCTCATCGCTGAAAACAATGACATTGTGCTCTCTGCAGATCTTTCCGATCCTTAAAAGTTCTTCCTTTGTCCATACTCTTCCCACGGGGTTGTGAGGATTGCAGAGGATAAAGAGCTTAACATTCCCCTCTTCTATCTTCTTTTCAAAATCCTCAAAATCCATTTCGTAACTTCCGTCTTCATTATGAAGCAGTTCCGAGATGACCACCCTTCTCTTGTTATCTTCAATGATGTTGTAAAAGGGATAGTATACCGGCTGCTGGATTATCACGCCTTCCCCCGGTTTTGAAAATGCCCTTATGGCAGCTCCTATGGCAAAGCAGACACCGGGAGTCTTTACATGCCACTCGGGAAGGACCTTCCAGTTGTGATGTCTCTCCATCCATCCGCTCACTGCTTCGAAAAATCCGTCTCCGGCCCTTGTGTTGCTGTAACCGTAGATGTTATGGTGTGCCACCGATACCAATGCATCTTCCACATATGACGATGTCTTAAAATCCATGTCAGCCACCCAGAGAGGAAGAAGATCCTTTCTGTGACCTCTTATCTCGGTAAAATCATATTTAAGACATTTCGTGTTTCTTCTGTCGATGATCGCATCGAAGTCAAGATTTCTCTCAGCCATTTCCGTCACTCCAAATCTTCCCCTGTTTCTTTTGCTGCCGCAGCGAAAGCCGAATCAAGATCGGCGATTATGTCCGCTGGATTTTCTATCCCCACCGACAGTCTGAGAAGACTGTCGGTTATTCCCAGCCTTTCTCTCTGTTCCTTCGGAACATCGGGATGTGTCTGTACACAGGGATATGTTATAAGGCTTTCCGTTCCTCCGAGGCTTTCCGCAAAAGTAATGAGCTTAACGTTCTTAAGTATCGAAACCGCCAGTTCGGGTGATTCCACGGTAAAGGATATCATTCCGCTTCCGGCATAATAAACCTTGCTTACGCCTTTTTTCCCGGCAAGATACTCTTTCACTGCCTCCGCATTGCTCTTATGCCTTTCCATCCTTAAGGACAGAGTCTTGAGTCCCCTCATGCAAAGCCAGGCTTCAAAAGGTCCCAGCGTCGCTCCCGTTGTTTTTGACAAAAGCCTTATCCGGTCCGCAGTTTCTTTTTCCGCACTGCACACAAAACCGCAGATGGTATCGTTATGACCGCTTAAGTACTTTGTTCCGGAATGAACAACAATGTCCGCCCCTTCCTTCAAAGGATTCTGAAAACAGGGAGTCATGAAGGTGTTGTCAACGATCACCCGCGCCCCTTTTTCGTGTGCGATCGCAGCAACCGCCTTTATGTCCGTGATATGCATCATGGGATTTGTGGGTGTCTCGAAATAAACCGCCTTTGTATCGGCCCTGAGAGCCTTCTTAAGAGCATTTATATCCGAAGTATCCACATATTCCGTTTCATATCCGTTCTTTTTACAGATCTGCGTGATAAGCCTTACCACGCCTCCGTAGAGATCCTCTCCGACGATGATGTGATCTCCGGGCTTAAAGAGTTCGAAAACCGTGGCTATAGCAGCCATTCCCGATGCAAAAGCGACGGTGTCATAAGCATATTCAAGGGAGCTTACTGTTTCCTCAAGATATGCCCTTGTGGGATTCGATTCCCTGGTATAATCAAAGCCGTTTAAGTTATGTCCCGGTGTCAGATGGGAAAAAGAAGCCGTCTGATATATGGGAAAACTTATGGCATTGTTACCATCTTCAAATTTATGTCCGTTTCCGTGTATACATCGGGTATCTGCTGCGTAGTCCATTCCTCACTCCTTATTTTCTGCTTTCTTCCACTGCTTTCTTGATATCAAGCTTTCTGTCAACGTAGTTGCCTTCATAGAGATAATCATCGATGGCTGTACCTACGATATTGTTCCAATAGTTGTTTGCAAGTGTTAAAACTGCGCTGGTAACCAGTAAAACTAATGTCTCATTGTCATAACGTGCCTGAAGGGGCTCGTAAACTTCATCGGGAACGTGGTTGGGATCCTTAACAAGTGCTGCAGCAAAGTCAAGAAGCTCGATCTCTTCATCGGTAAACTCAAAATGATCGAAATCGGTGATGCCAAGCTGGTCCTCTAAAACCCATTTAAAGTAGTTACCGCAGATAGGGCACTCGTTACCTGAAGATACCGCATAGCCAAAGAGGATGTCCGCTCTTTTGCCGATCTTCTCTCTTAAAACCTTGCCTACCGCATAGGAGCTCTCTTCAAGGGATACAAAGGATACAACGCTGTTTAATAAAGTTTCCTTCATGTTTGTGATCCTGTAGCCCTGAGCAAGATGATGATCGATGGCAGCCTGCTGCTCGGGTGTTGTATTGTTTCTGTCGATTCTTGAAATAAGCTTTTTTCTTTCCATTGTTTTGATCTCCTTTTCTTTTTATGCCGCCTGTCCCATTCTCCGCTTTGCGGATCTTTCAAGGAACAGGAATATCTGTGAAAATATAATACTGAATATGATGTACATGGCTCCTACGAGCACATAGGCTTCAACGTATCTGTATCCGTATTCCGCCTGAAGCTTCGCTGCGGACATCATGTCCACAACCGAAATGGTGAATACCACCGATGTGCCCTTTAAAAGAGCAAGAACAAAGTTAAAATAGTTTGGCAGCGCAACTGTCATCGCCTGGGGAATTATGATCCGGATATAAGTCTGGAATTCCGTCATTCCCAGTGCCTTCGCCGCTTCCTTCTGCTTCATGTCAACGGAGCTTAACGCGCCTCTTACTATCTCGCAGAGAAAGGATGAAGAGTAAAGGATCAGCGTGACTATGGCCACCGCGTTGTTGTTAAGATCCTTTATGCTCACAACTCTCATTCCGTCGTGGAATATGTAGTTTTTGAGCTTCGGTATTCCGTAGTATGCAAGGAAAAACAACACTACCAAAGGAATACTTCTGAAGAATGAGTTGTAAGCCGTGATGAAGATGTTTAAAACCGGGATCTTCTTTATTTTTGCAAGTGCCAGGAAGAATCCCAGCACCAGGCCCGCTATTACCGGAAGAAAGGTAAGAAGCATGGTGAGCGGAACCGCTTTTAACACATACCAGATCGTCTCCGATACAAATTTCCAACTGAAATTCACGCTACCACCGCCTTTCCTCTTCCCATGAACTTTTCAAGAAGCTTGAAGATCCATCCGATCACTATGGCCAGCAGCCAGTAGATCGCCGCAGCCGCCAGATACATTTCGAAGGTCTTTACGTGAGCCACGTTGGTGTCGATCTGTCTGGCCTTTCCGAGTATGTCGAATACTCCGAGGGTGTACACCAGCGCCGTTGCCTGAACTATCGAAAGTACTGCACTTCCCAGATTCGGAAGTATTACGAACACGCCCTGAGGGAAGATAACGTGCACAAAGGTCTGGATCTGTGTATATCCCAGGGCCTTTGCGGCTTCAAGCTGCCCTTTTTTCAGTGAATTGTAAGCACTTCGGAACATCTCGCTTGAGGATGTTCCCAGCTCTATGGCCAGTGCAATAACAACAAAGGTTATTTTTGACCAGCCCTGGATGCTTATTCCGAAGAGACTGTCAAAGAGAACGGGCAATCCGAAATACACCACATAGAGCAGAACAACCGTAGGGATACCTCTGATCACATCCGTAAGGATGCGAAGAACTGCCTTTATCACAGCCGGTCCCTTGATCTTTCCGAAGGCTGAAACA
>JAEEIN010000144.1 GCA_016281385.1 Lachnospiraceae bacterium
AAGCAGCCTTCTTCTGAAATCTTCCGAAAGCTTACTGTCATCGGGATTATCCTTCTCAGGATCGTAATCCTCAGATCTCACATGCTTAAGCCTTGCTTGGTAAACTGCCGGTCCAAGGCAGGACAATGACACCTCCGAAAGAGATATTGCCCCGTCTTTATACTTCAGTTTTCCGAAAAAATCGATGTATTCTTCATCATGAGACGGTCCGCCTATACTCCAACGCGTCTGGCCCACAGCATCAAAATACCATTGGCCGTTATAATACTCTATGAAATACAGCTCCCCAAACTCAAGACCTGTACATTCATAATCATCCTCGATGGTTTCCTTCAGCTTTATTGTATCTTCATCCACTTTTTTATAACCGTCATTACGCCAGACAGTTATGGTATTGTCAGATCTGTTTACGGAAAACTGAACTGTGGAAAACAGATTGTTATTATAGAGTTCAACATCATCTGCTCCGTAGATCGAGACCGTCTTTTCCTCGTTCGGATCCACTATTACCAAGGCATCTCTGTAGAACCCGGTTCCCCTGCCGTCACAAGCCGTAAATCCATATTCTGTTATTCCGTCTTCATCGAAATCACCCGCAATACGGAAGGTTTCTTCCCAGTCTGATGCAAAGACATTAACGGGATATAACTCATTCCCCGCTTTAACCACATACCCTTGCAGACTGGTGGCAGCATATAGTTCTGCATCAGAACCTTCAAATGAGCCTTTATACCAGAAATCCCCGGGAGTTTCATCCCGCATAAAGGCTTCATATGTATAAGTTCTTGCTTCCTCAAGATCCTCAAGCGTCACGTTATAAAGCCGTTCCAGATCTTCTTCGAGATCCGGATATGATACCCTGCCGTTTTCAATGCAATAAAGGTCCTGTCCCTTTCCATTCTTTCCAAGTGTTCTGACTCTGATCGCAAGTTTCGGCCCCTTATCCGCCGTTACATAGACCGTATAATGCTGTTCGGCTGTCATCACCTGTTCCATGGAATAGTCCTTCAGAGTCGGGATCATTGTCTTAACCGCAGTGATAGGGTCGACATATCCCACAAGATTCCTTCCAAACATATATCCCATCGGAGTCACGTCACCGCTGATCCTTTTCTCCTTCATAAATGCCCGAAGGATCTCAGCGTTTTCTTCTTCCTGAAAAGAAAGCAGTTCATCAAAACAAGCAGAATAAAAATCCACCCAAAAATCTGAAACAGGCCATAGTTCTTCTTCGCCTTCAGCTTCAAGCGCCTCTTCCACCGCCCGGTCGAGGGTGTAAAAGTCCATAGATTCAATAACCGCTTTGCCGTCGTTTACAGAAAAAGAAACCGAACATTTCACCGGCTTAAATTCATTGGGGGAATTGATATAAAAGAAAGTTTCATTATAAGACCGCCCCTCGTCATCTCGGAAAGAATCATCCCACGAAGGTCCGGTAACAAAAAGAGTATCCTCAGCCGAAAGCACGTGATTTTCCACGCAATAAGCTTTCGTCTCGGAATACATATACTCATCAAGTTCTTTATGTGTCGTGAAATATGTGACGGGTTCTTCTTCCAAAACAACCTCATCGACGACCGACGGCTCACTTTCCGACACCGTCACAGACTCCTGCACCGTTTCCTTCGGCTTATTGCAGGAACAGAATAAAAAGACCGATAATAAAAACAATAATACCCGCTTACTCATAAAACCCTCCCCATTTCTTCGCAGCATCTACGCCGCAAGTAACCCTTCTCATATTTAAATTTACTACGCAGCGAGAGCTTTTGAAAGGAGGCAAATCTTAATAATATCTTATTTTGCAGATCAACTTCACGGGCATAAAAAAAGACACCCTCTCAGGTGTCTTTTTCAACGCGTGCGTGAAAAGATTCGAACTCTCGACCTTCTGATCCGTAGTCAGACGCTCTATCCAGCTGAGCTACACGCACATGGTGCCTTTTAGTCGGCACGAAAGATATTAGCACAATGCAAAGTATAAGTCAAGAAAGGATTTTCCCACTTCTTCGGGAATATTTCCTGATATTATTCTTGAAATAATATCTCGCATTATGTATTGACATATTATCTCGCGCATGTTATTACTAATGTATCACGTGATATTACTTCAGAGATAATATCGACAATAAAGAAGGAGGAACTTATGGCTAAAAAAGCAAATGTAACAAACGAGGAGGCCGCAAGGCCCATTACCGTAAGCGATCATATTGAGTTAAATGAGCGCAACACAAAGAAAGCCCGTACTACGGTAAATGATGTTTTGAAATTTCCTGTGGGGGATCAGTTTGAAAAGGATCTTACAGAGATACTGGAAAGCGACTGCGAAGCAGAAGGCGAGACCGTAGTCATCGCACTTGTTGATTTTGACAGCTTCATGCATATCAATCAGGATTTCGGCGTAGATGCCGGTGATAAAGTTCTTATCGATACCGGACTGTATATTAAGAAGAATCTACCCAAAGACGCCACCGTATATCGTATCGGCGGAGATGAGTTTGGGATCATATTTAAGGGTGATACGGAACGTGAAGAGATCTTTCTTTTCTTAAATGAACTTAAGAACAATTTTGATGTGAAGACTCCCGACGGAGCCGAACAGTCCATTACCATAGGAATGGCAACGGCATTTATAGATGCTTCCCGTTGCGCGGAGCTTATAAGAAAGGCTGACGGTGCATTGTACCGCGCCAAGACAAGCGGAAGAAACCGTGTCGTAATGGCAAGGGAAGAAAAAATGGTTCCCAAGACAAGCCATTACACACAGGATCAGCTTCAGCGCCTTGCCAAGCTTTCAAAGCTTGAAGGTATCGGCGAAGCCATACTTTTAAGAGAAGCACTGGATATGCTTCTTAAGAAATACGATAAATAGGCGGCCGTCCACCGAAAGTGAACCGTCTCAGTTTTCACCGCCCTGAGCTTCTTTTTGTTCCTGCGCGTACTCGGAGTAGCTCATACCGGTGTACTTTTTAAAGCACTTTCCGAAATAGTTGGGATCCGGAATACCGACTTCGGAAGATGCCATGAACATTTTAACGTTTCTTTTTGCAAGCTCCATGGCCTTGCGCATTCTGCAGACGGTGAGATATTCAACGAAATTCTTGCCCGTTTCCTGCTTGAATTTTCGGCTTAAGTAGCTTGAGGAGAAGCCGAAATGCTGGGCAACGGAGGTAAGGTTAAGCTTTGAATCCTTGTAGTTTTCCTTGATGTATCTGGTAATGTGATCGATGGAGGAGAACTCACCCTCGTAATTGATATCATTATCCTCAAGGGTCTTTTTAAGCTTTGCCTTGTCATCAAGGATCTTCTTCGCCCTGTTAAGAGTCTCGAGGATCTCTACCTTGTTCACGGGCTTTAACATGTAATCAATCACGGGAAGGCTGATGCACTTCCTTGCATACTCAAAATCATCCAGTGCCGTAAGGATGACGATCACAAGATCGGGATATCGCTTTGTTGCTATCTCCGTAAATTCAATGCCGTTCATAAAGGGCATGGAGATATCGACAAAGGCGATATCCGGCAATATTTCATCAATGGTATTGATGGCTTCGATACCACTCTCCGCTTCTCCCACGATCTCCATGTCAAGAGAAGCCCAGTCCACCGCAATCTTTAAATGCTTTCTTACCGACGGTTCGTCGTCTATGAGCATTACTCTGTACATCGCAAATAACCCCCGCTAATGATTGGTATTACAGGGAATGAGGAAGGTGATCCTTGTATACTCTCCAACTTCACTCTCTATAAAAACAACATCCTCTCTGTCACAAAAATACCTTATCCTGTCAATGGTGCCCCTGAGGCCGAAGCCGGAATGACCGTTTTCCATCTCCTCGGGACTTTCCCCGGCCATTGCCATCTCTATTTCTTCAGGCGTCATTCCCACGCCGTCATCATATACGCTTACGCGAACGTAATCCCCGTCAAGAAGAGCGGATACCTTTATGATACCCTTCTCGCCCTTTGGCCTTATTCCATGGTAGATACAGTTTTCGACAATGGGCTGTAAAAGAAGCTTCGGGATCCGCTTGTCCAGTACCGCCTCGTCCACATCATACTCATCTTCTATGATATCACCGTATCTTAATTTCTGCAGTGAAAGATAATCCTTTATTATATTGATCTCACGTCTTACGGAAATCTCACGGTCACCCTTGTTTAAGAAGTTTCTGTAGAAATTTCCAAGGGTTTCAAGAGCATTGTAAACCTCATCCGCCCCCGCCTCATAAGCCATGTAACTTATGGTGGAAAGGGAGTTATACAAAAAGTGTGGCTTTATCTGTTCCTGCAGCACCCTCATCTCCGCTCTCTGCACCGCTTTTTCATTATCAATGAGCCTGGTGAACAGATCGTTTAAGTACTCGATAACGCTGTTGTAACTGTCGGCAAGAGTCTTTATCTCATCTACAGGTGCCTCGATATCTATCTTCTTAAGCCAGCCCGCGTTCTTCGTCTCCTCCATGGCATTTGCCAGTTCCGAGATGGGCTTGTTGATCTTTCTTGTTACGATTGAGGCTGCCATCAGTATGGAAAGGGTAAACGCAAGAAGAAGCAGTCCCATAACGATCATATAATTGGCCGGAATGGCAAGACGACCGGGAGCCGTTGAACACACCACGATCAGGGGCATGTCCGGAACTCTGTAAAGGGATATCATCTTCCCGTCCTTATATCTGTGAAGAATGCTGCTTCCGGACTGAACCGGCTCGTAATACTTCACAAGATCCTCATCTCCCGCAAGTCCCGTGCCGTCGCTTGAAAGTATCGCCAGCCCCTCTTTTCCCTGAACGTTCACAATGCTTTCAAGCATCTTGGTGGAAACGTTCATAAGAAGGATACCCGTGCGCTTCTGGGTATAAATGTCATATATCGCTCTCGCAACGGTTATCATCTCACTTCCGTTCTTTCGGTGGATGGCATCGTTTGCGTTCATAACAACAACAGCCTTTCCCCGCCTGTCAAGGATCACCGACTGCCAGCCCGGATCGTCCATTAATGTAAAACTTACGTTATATTCCGCACGGCCCGTACTTGTGTAGCCCCCGTCGTTTCTGAAGATAAATACCGAATCAAGTCCCGTAGCCACGTTCAAAACGTCCATGATACCGAATTTGGCGTCGTTTTTTGTACCTGCGTCCACCTTTTCGGCATTCATGAAATAGATAACGTCTTCGTTTAGCATGATCATTCGGGAAATATCTTTGTAGTTATCGATACCCGCAACTATATTTCCCGCAACGGAGTTGATAAGAGTCTCCGACTCACGGATCTCCGAGTCCCTTCTTACCTGCCCCGTGATTATGAAGATGGAAAGAACAAAAGCCACGCCAAAAATTCCCAGCGCGGTGATGATGACATACCACATCTGAGAAGCCAGGGAAGTACTCTTAAAAAGCTCTGAAAGCCGTTGTATTTTCTTCTTTGTACCATTCATAGTCTACTTATGATTTTAGTTTAAAATGAAAAAAAACGCAATTACCGACATACCCATAAGAGCATGCCGGTAACTGTTGAATAAAGAAGATTATGAAAACATTTTAACCCTTAACTGCACCTGCAATAAAGCTTTCCTGGATCTTTCTGCTTAAGAAGATATAAGCAAAAAGTGTGGGGAATGTAGCAATGACCAGAGCCGCACCGATGGGTCCCCAGTTGGTGGTATACTGGCCCGAAAGAGCCTGAATACCTACGGGAAGTGTCTTTAACTGGTCTTTACTGTTAAATACGTTTGCAAACATCAGCTCGTTCCAACACTGTAAGAAAGTGTAGATACCGATGGTTGCAAGTGCCGGCCTCATCAAAGGAACGATGATGCGGATAAATATGCCCCATACTCCGCAACCGTCAATCCTTGCCGCTTCATCAAGATCCTTGGGGATGTCCCCCATGAAGCCGCTGCAGATGAGGATACCCATCGCAAGGGAGAAGGCCGCATAGGGAATGATCAGAGCCCAGTATGTGTTAAGCATCCTGATCCTTGAAAGCGTTACATATATCGGAACGATGGATGCATGGATCGGGATCGTAAGACCCAGCATGAAGAAAGCATTTACTGATTTTGAAAGCTTCCATACAAGCCTTGTGATCGCATATGTAGCCATCAGAGCCGCAATAAGCGTTATTATTATGGTGGCAACCGTAACGATGATACTGTTTACAAAGTAGGTTGCCATATGGCCGGTCTTCATGGCACTTGAGTAGTTGGACCACAGCCAGTGCTTCGGAAGTCCCGCAACGTTCTCACCGAAGATCTCCTTGTTGTTTTTAAGGGAGAAGGTGAACATCCAGTATATGGGGAAGAGGTTTATAAATGTCCAGAACAACAAACCGATGTAAACCAGTACGGTGCCGACCTTGCTTGTTTTTTTGATGGTGTACTTGTTCGCATCCATGTCGAATAAGGTCTTTTCGTTTTCTGCTGCCATATCACGCCTCCTCCTTAAACAACTTATTGATCAAAAGCGCGAATGCGAAACACAGAACGATCAGCATGACCGCTATAGTACTTCCCATTCCATATCGGTTACGAAGGAACAGCATATCGATCATCAGGGTACTGGGCACCTCCGTTGCGTGAAGAGGACCGCCGTTTGTCAAAACGTAGATAAGGTCGAATGACTTAAGTGAACCGGTGATGGCGAAGATAACACTGACCTTTATAATGGGTTTGATGCAGGGAATTACGATATAGCGGTTTACCTGACCGTTGGTCGCTCCATCGATCTTCGCAGCCTCGCGAAGATCGGGAGAGACACTTTTAACACCCGCATACATAAGGAGCATATGATAACCTACGTACTGCCAGAGAGTGGGAACAAAGCAGGCTCCCAATGCAGTTTCCTTGGTTCCCAGCCAGATCCTGGTCCAGCTTTCAAGTCCGATCCTTGTAAGGAATACATTGAGGATACCGTAGGAAGGGTTATAGATCTTTAACCATAACTGACCTATAACAACCGTCGAAATAAGAACGGGCATAAAGAACACCGACAGAAATCCGCGTTCACCTCTGATCGAACGTCCCAGTACAAGAGCCAGTCCCAGGGAGAAGGGAAGCTGAACGAATACCGAAAGACCTGCAAGAAGAAGTGAATTGCAAAGTGCCTTTATGAATCCGATGGCATCACTTGTGAAAAGTTCCACATAGTTGGAAAAGCCTATGAATGTCTTTGCGCCGAATCCGTTCCAGTCAAAGAGGCTGTAATATCCCGATAAAAGAATGGGAGCTATTAAAACCCCGATGAACAGGATCATCGCCGGCAAAAGAAAGGCTATGATGTTGATGTTGTTTATGACCTTCTTATTCATGAACCAATGTACCTTTCGTCTTCATACATTGCGGCTTTCCCGGTTTCCCGGAAAAGCCGCAGATTGTTTGATCTACTAATCTGTAAGCGATTATCTGATGTCGTTTGCAAGACCCTCAATGAAGCCTGCACCATCGATCTCGCATCCGTAAACCTTCTCTACGTATGAAAGATATGTGTTAGCATCGTCTGCGCTCTGAGCGGTATCACCAAAGAGAACGTAGCTGTCAGCGTTTGCACAGATATCGGAAACTGCCTTGGTAAGATCGTTGATTCCGCTTGTGTCACCGTAAGGTGTCCATGCAGGAAGTCCGTTACCGTCAAGGTAGCCGTAGTGGCAGATAAGACGACCAAGCTCGAAAGCGAAGTCAGCTGCTTCTGCTGCGTGAGGTGAGGAAGCTGCTACTGCAAGAGTATCTGAAGGACCACCGATGAGCTGTCCGAGCTTAGCTGCTCCGGAGTTAATAACGGGGAATTCGGAAACCTTAACCTTTGCGCCGAATCCATCGGGATCGTTTGCAAAGTCTGCGCAGTTCCATGTACCGTTCATGTAGAATGCATACTTGCCTGCGATGAAGTTAGCCTTAACTTCGTCGTTGGAAAGAGCGATACCTTCGGGATCGAAGTATCCCTTTGTTACCATAGCCTGGAACTTGTCAACTGCTTCAGCAACGTCGGGGTTGTTCCATGTAGCTTTTCCAAGGAAGATGTCGTTAAGGGCGTCAGCGCCGATGCTCTTCTCGATGATGGGCTCAAGATACTCGGTTACACACCAGGTCTCTTTACCTGCACATCCGAAAGGAATGATGCCTGCTGCAACAAGCTTATCGCAGCACTCGATGAACTCATCGTATGTTCCGGGAACCTCTGTGTATCCAACGGATGCAAGGATGTCCATGTTAGCGAACATACCAACAATGTTCATTGTTGTGGGAACGCCGTAGTGCTTTCCGTCGTATGTTGTGTTACCAAGCATAACTTCGGGAAGTTCGTTCTTCCACTTTGCAAGAGCGTCATCAAGGCAGTAAACACGGTTTGCTGCAACGAAGTCGCCAAGGAATGCACATGACCATGTGAAGAAGATGTCAGGCATTTCGTCTGCTGCTACTGCAGCTTTGATCTTTGTCTTGTAAGCCTGGTTTTCGAAGGTTTCCCAAGTGAATTCAATTTCGGGATGAGCTGCGGTTACGTCAGCAATAGCCTTCTCATAAGCGGGACGGTTTGAATCGCTCTCAGTAGCGATACACCACATGTCGAGGCTGATCTTCTCGCCCGACTTAGCGGAACCGGACTTACCACAGCCTACACATGAAAGAACAAGTGCAGCTGCAAGTAATGTTGCCAATACTTTTTTCATAATTACCCTCCTATAAAAAAGTGTTTTGGTTGAGGTCTCAAAGACTGTCCTTCAAGACCATGTATTGATCAAGACTTTCGTCTGAGATCACGTTTTACTGTGCTGTGACCATGGACCAGGGATATTCCACATGGAGCGTGTCACCTTCGATGTAAAAATAAAGGGTTGTGTCATAAAAATGATCGTTATATACAAGCTTTACCGAACCCGCTTCTTCATCCACCGTATAGAAACCGGGGAAGTAACCGTCCTCCTTAAAGGTTCCGTTGTCGGTGAATTCATAGCTCCACTTTGTACTGTAATCGTACCAGTTGCCGACTATGCTTTCGGGCATGCCGTCGTCCATATAGGTGTACTCACAGGGCTCGTAGAGATAAAACTCCTTGTCGTCCTTGTAATACCTGAGAGTGAGATCTCCGTCCTTTTTTGACGAAAAGGTTATATGGTCGTCTGTAAATGTATATGTGTACTTCTTTCCTTTGTAAACGGCCTTGCCGTTATCCTTTAAGGTAAGGACCGCAGTTTCCGGATCGTGGATATATGCCCATTTTCCGGAAAGTTTCCCGGTCTGTTTGCCGCAGCCGGAGATGGATAAAAGCATCAGTACCATTAATGCCGTTAAAATAAGAATACCCGGTTTTTTCATAACGCCTCCGTGTTCCCTCTTTATTGATTGTGCAACTTATCCCCCTGAGTGTAAATGTAAATACTTTACCTCGTAGTGGATATTTTTTACTTCTTTTTAACTCTCTGTTAACAAATATACAGACATTTTGCACAAAAATCACGCATTTTCATGGGGTTTTTGGTATAAAAAAACTGCAGATCCATTGGATCTGCAGTTTCTGTGTAAAATTCTTACCTATTGTTCCTTCTCTGCCGCAAGTGCGTCGCAGAGTCTCTTATAATGAAGGAACTCATCAGAACCGGCAAGGGCCGTTATCTCTTCAAAGGTGGCAAGCTTATGATCTATGGCTTCGGATCTGTCGATACAGATATCCGCCTCGTCAAAATCGCTGACAAAGTGGTAAATGTCTGTAAAGTAATTGTCCCCGCGCTTAAGATCGATATTCTTGTACCAGTGGATGAGCTTACCCTCCTCGGGCTTTACCGCAACTCCGGTCTCTTCCCTGATCTCACGGATTATGCCTTCCATGGAAGTCTCGCCGCTTCTTACGCCGCCGCCGGGAACCTCCCAGGCTCCGGGAGCCCATTTCTTGTCAAGGGCCCTTCTTGTTATGAGAAACTTATGATCCGGTCTCTCAACAAGAGCAATGACGATAAGCTGGTACTCACCTTCATTAAGGAAGCTTCCCTTCCTTAACATGGTCTTTCCGGTCTTTTCTTTATTATCATTGTAGACGTCAAAATATTCCTGAACGCTCTGCATATATCAGCCTTTTTCAAGAGCAAGTGTTCTTGTTGTAAGGTCGCAGACCTCTGAAGGTCCGTAGTACTGGATAGCGCCGGGGAAGGTGAAGC
>JAEEIN010000145.1 GCA_016281385.1 Lachnospiraceae bacterium
AAAGGCTTGCGGCTTTTGCGGTGGTCTCCATCATTCCGTTCTATTTGTTTTTCCATGAAGAATACGGATACAGACAGAATATGATCTTTGATCATACGCTGTCACTTCTCATACTCATCGTTCTGGAACGAAGGACATTAAAGAAGTGGCAGAAGGCCGTTCTAGTGACTCTTTTGTTTGCGGTAAGCATTTTGATCGGTGGCTGGCCGGTCACACCCGCGCTTTTCACACTTGCTTTTTATTACGGACGAACTTTTAAAGAGAAGGCAAAATGGTTCATCATCATTAATGTCGTAACGTTTTTTGCCGTTTCGGCAATGGCTTTTGCAAGGGATTCCGTTTATTTTGCCATGGTGAACTGGACCTGGTATGACAGGGCGTATCTGCTGGGATTCATGCTGGCGTTGCCGGTACTTTATCTTTATAACGGTGAGCGGGGAAAGGCCATATTCGGCAGACGATTCCTGTACGGATTTTATCCGGCCCACTTTCTCATCCTTGCATTCATCAAATATATGACCGCCGGAGATGCGGATCTTTACACGGTTTATCTGTGGTTCCACATCATATGTCTTCTGATCGTTTTTGCCATGCTCATCGGCGTTCTCAAGGCCCGGGCAGGCAGGATGCAGCTGGCGGTGGTCATGTTTCTTATTTTTGAAGGGGTGTACATTCTGGGCTTTGTGGCTCAGCTCTTATCCTCGGATGTGGAAACTTTATATATGCTGGCGGCGGTTCAGTATTTCGGAGAGTTGTTCATGCTGATCGCATTTCTTGTTGTCGCCTCGGAATGCGGAAGGATAAGGATCCCTCTTTTTATCTACATAGCCCATACACTGGCTGCTTTTGCACTCATATATACGATACTGATCAGTCCCCAAAACGGATTTTTCTACAGCGATATAAAAGTGACGTATCTTGAAGGCCACATCAAGCCCGAATACATACATGCAACGGGTTATACGCTGTCGGTTGTTTTTATAGGCGTGGTGGTGGCGGAGATCTTCTTTATCATGGTGAACAGCCTTATAAACGGCACAAAGATCGAGAAAAGAAGAATGGAAATGCTGTTTGCCACTCTTATGTTCATCTGGATCCCTTATGCCATCACCCTTACGGGCATCACCCGTGGGTACGAGATACCGGGTCTGGGAGTCGTCTGCGCCGCAATGATCCTTACGGTTTGTTTTTACAGATACGGAGCGCTGGATTTGGTTTCGGCAGCCAGTGTGAACGCACTTGAAAAGGCCGAGGAGGGTGTGCTCATTATTGACGACAGGCTTGTTGTTACCTTCAGCAATTCCCTTGCGGAGACCATCATAGGAAGAAAGGGACTGATAAGCGCCAATGCGAAAAAATATCCTGCGATAAAAAAGATACTGGCAAGGGAACTTACGGAGATAGAACGGGACGGCAGGGTCTACGAGGTGAGGGTGGACGAGATAAAGCATACCTCATACATTCAGGGTTATACCATCTGGTTTATAGATGCGACGAAGCATAAGGAGCAGCTGGATGAGTCGGAGTTTAAGGCCAATCACGATGCACTGACGGGCATATATAACAGGCGGCATTTTGAGGAACTGGTGGACCGGGAGATCGAGAACGGAAATTTGGGAGCCCTGGTCATATCCGATATGGACAATTTCAAGGCCGTGAACGATACTTTCGGACACAATCGCGGCGACAAGGTGCTGACGGATTACGCCGATATACTCAAAGTCTTTCCGGAGGATATTCTTTTTCCCTGCAGGATCGGCGGCGACGAATTCATGTTTTATATAAAGAATATGACGGATCCTTCGGAGGTTTCAAAACTTGTGGAGGATGTGATGGAACGCTTCAGGCACAAATTCAGAAAGGATGAGATCATGTGCACCCTGTCCATCGGTATCGTGATCAACGAGGATCCCGGAAATCTTAAGGATTTCAAGACACTGTACAGGGAAGCGGACAAGAAACTGTATACGGCAAAAGAAAAAGGGAAAAATACATATATTTTATAGATGACAAAAGGGGGACGATCATTATGTCGGAAGAAAGCAGAAAACACGGAAAGTTACTTGAACTCAGCTATACCCTGTTTTCCAACGGGATGGCTTTCGGTACAAGTTCGTCAAGGTCAATCAGAATTGAATGGCGTAAGGACGGCACCGTTTATGTGGATGACAGCAGTAACGGCAGTCACGGAGATGTCAGGACCTTGTATAAAGCAGATCCGGGGAAGGCTGCAAAGCTTGCGGAATTTGCAGAAGAAAAAGATATTGCCGGGCTTTCAGGCAAGGATATTCAGCTGCCTATGGTGTATGACAATTTTACCCGTGCGACTATCAATGTGTCTTATGACGAAAGTGAGGTTGGCGGAGAATCGTATAAACACTATTACCTTGACTGCGGAGCCACAGGTATGACCTTTAAATCCATAGAGGGTCCTTTATATGAAATGCTTGAGGAACTGATGACTTCCGGTGAGTGCATACGTAATGAAGAAGATGAGAATAAAAACCTCTTTGCAGAGTTTATGAAAAAGAATATGACTATGACCATGGATCCGGAGAATGATAAACTGGTTGAAATGAAGAAGCAGCAGATGGAGGCGATGGGGAAAACTGCTCCCGGAAAGTGGATGTGCAGCTGCGGAACCGGTAATTCCGGCAATTTCTGCAGCAACTGCGGAAAAGAGAAACCCGCAACTCCGCCCCCCGGAACCTGGACCTGTCCCGCATGCAATACTTCAGGTCTTACCAGTCGATTCTGCTGCGAATGCGGATCCGCAAGGCCTTAGGAAAGGACGACAATGGAGGAAGTTATGTTTAAATGCGATATCACGAAACTTAAACTGTCTTTCAACGAATTTCATGATGCGGTGGCAAAGGATATGCCCGAATATGGAAGTTACTGTCTTCTTGAGTTAAAAGACGGACGATACACCGCCGGGCAGTGGCATCCAAAGAATTATAAGGACAAAAAGAAGCTTGAAGGCTGTTTTGGCCGGGGCACCGCAGATACAGTGGATGTAAATGAAGTGGCAAAATGGCATGCCCTTTCCTGTTACGATCTCTCCGAATGTCTTGAATGCGAAGATATAACTGTGATAAACATGGGAGAAAAAAAGGAAGGGAGTTATTCCGTCAGGTTCGATGGCTTTAAGATCTTAAAAGGCAGGTCTTATCCCAAAGAGGAGCAGTTCTGTCTTTTGATCATGAAAGACGGGACTCTGGCTGCCGGCCGCTGGAATAAATGGCGCGGGCATAAAGGCGGATGGTTCATTTATGCGTCTGCCCTTTCAAGTCACAGCAGCGATTCGGTATGGGCGTGGACCCCGTTAAGCACCGACGACGTTTTTGCTGCGGAAGAAGAAAGAGAAAAGGAAAAGGCTCTTGAGAAGAAATTAAACAAAAATCCCGTTGCCGATCCCAATCTCTTTAAATACGGAACGGATATAGAAGTTTATTACGAAAAAGCCCTTGAAAAGCTTAAAAAGGAATATCCCTGGGCATCTTTGGCCCAGATGAAAAAGAAACAGCCCTATGTGATCGCACCTCGTCACGGAAAGTATATCTTCGGACTGGACAACGGAGTCTTTTATGATACCCGTGAGATCAGGGAATGGACAGGGGGCAGCACCGCGGATGAGTTCATTGATTTCCTTTACGAATATACGAAGGATGCGGTCAGGGACTCCGATCCCGACGAAAGGTTTAAGTTCGGTAAAGATATTTCCGTATACCTGGACATGGCCTTTAATAATGTCAAAAAGGACTACACCTGGCTTGATAAGAAAATGCTAAAGAAAACATGGCAGTATGACATACAGCAGGTCAACGGTGACACGGAGTTTGTAACGCGTTATTATGACGACTTCAATTACAGAGTGGTTGACTGCCGTTCCGCGGAAGAGTTCATAAAATATGTTGAACATGATTATCAGGAAGCGGCTTTAAGGGCCAATCCCGTTGTTGCGTCATATGATGTTCCCTTCGGGCATATTGAGATCCATGGCTGGAATCTTGAGCAATACAGATTTTATAAGCTTGCGTCCGGAGATTATAAAGTAATGGTGCAGGCAGGAGACCGTGTGACAGGGGGATCAAGGGACTTCTTTATAACGCCTCATTGTTTTGAAGCAAAGACCTACGGAGAATTTCTGGACCGCTATCTTGAGATCGTTCCGGGATATTCCTTTGGTCTTGGAAAGGCCGATCTGATCGACGACGCGAAACTTAAGAAATTCCTTGGATATGCGTAAGCAAAAATAAGAAGAAAACACGGAGAAATTGCTGGGGGTAAACGGATTTGGTAATTCAGATAGTTGAAGACGACAGATCACTGAGTGAGGGAATATCCATATCTCTCGGAGACTATGCGGACAGTTTTTATAAAGAATATAAGATAGAAGATGCCAAGGCGGGTTTTGACAGATACGGCGATGAGATAAGCCTCATCATTCTCGATCTTAACCTGCCGGACGGAATAGGCTACGATTACCTGAAATATGTGAGGGAAAGAAGCGATGTTCCCGTTCTTATCCTTACGGCAAACGATCTGGAGATGGACGAGGTTACCGGGCTTACAATGGGAGCCGATGATTTCCTTACAAAGCCCTTCAGCCTTGCGGTTTTAAGGGCCAGGGTACAGGCGTTGGTGCGTCGCAGCAGAATGTCGGGAAACGGAGTCTCCTCCGCCGGGAAGGATACTTCCAAACTTGAAAAGTCCGGTGTTTATGAGATCGACGACATGATCTTTGATTTTGAAAAACTCTCTTTCAGAAAGGGAGAAGAAGAACTGTTTCTCAGTGTAAATGAGCAAAAACTCCTGAAGATATTTCTGGACAATAAGGGCATGCTTCTTACCAGAGATGCACTTATCGAAAGATTATGGGGCGACAGCGGCGAGTATGTGGAGGAGAACGCTTTATCCGTAACCGTTAACCGCCTCAGAAGCAAGATAGAAGGCTCGGGAGACGTTAAACATATCAATACGGTATACGGACAGGGCTACAGATTTGAATGACCTGCCGGGCCGTAACGGGAAAAGGGGATAATGTAATTGTTTACGAATAAAGTGATCGAAAGACTGGACCGGATGCTTGATGACGCGCAGAACGGAACCTTCTTTGAAAGCAGCTATGACGAGACAAAGCTCTCAAGGCTTGAATCCAGGTGGAAGGAATTTCTTGAAACCTCGGTCCTCTCAAACCGGAATCTTGAAGCCGAAAGGCACAGACTTGAGCAGTTCATATCGGATATCTCTCATCAGACCAAAACGCCGATGACCAATATCAGGATGTATACGGAACTGCTTAACGAAGAGGTCAATAAGCTTTCGGAAAAAGAAAACGAAGAAGCCACGGTTGACCGTATAAAGAAGTATGCACAAGAGATAGGAAGGCAGAATGAACGACTTGAATTTCTGATCGATTCCCTCACGAAGCTTTCCAGGCTTGAAAGCGGAACACTTGAAGTAGTGGCGGCAAGTTCGCCCGTAAACGAACTTGTTAAGAAAGCTGTGTCAGCAGTTAAACCGAAAGCGGATAAGAAGAAAATATCATTTATGACTGCAGATGCGGAAGGAGATATTTCAATAACTGCTTCTTTTGACATGAAGTGGACATTGGAGGCATTGATAAATGTACTGGACAATGCGGTCAAATATTCCCCGGAAGGCGGAAGGGTTGAAGTACAGCTTTCGGAAACGGAAATGTATGCAGCCGTTCATGTTATCGATGAAGGCCCCGGAATCTCTGAAGAAGATGCAACAAGGGTTTTCGGAAGATTCTTCAGAGGAAGCGATGTTCAGCAGGCGGACGGTGTCGGTATCGGACTGTATCTTGCCAGAGAGATCCTTTCAAAGGAAGACGGATATATCAAAGTCATTTCAAACGAAAAAAGAAAAGGCGGAGAGTTTATTCTGTATTTAAGGAAATAGTTTTAACTGAAGAACAGCAGATAAAAGGAGTGATTCTTGCAAAAGACCACTCCTTTTTTAATTCTTTCAAAAGTGAAAGATTTGAGAAATATTCTGGAAAGAAGTCTGTGTTAGGATTAAGACAGTTAAAGAAAACACGATCTGAAAACGGAGGAAAGAAATGAGTATATTGGTTGCGGAACATTTAAAGAAATATTACGGCGAGGGAGAAACCCTTGTGAAGGCACTTGACGATGTGAGCCTTCAGGTTGAAAGAGGGGAATTCCTCAGCATTATAGGAACAAGCGGAAGCGGTAAGTCGACTCTCCTTCACATGCTTGGCGGTCTTGATAATCCCACAGCGGGAAAAGTGATCATAGATGATAAAGACATCTCAAATCTGAAGGGCGATGAGTTATGCATCTTCAGACGCAGAAAGATCGGATTTATCTTTCAGAGCTTCAATCTGGTCCCTTCCATCAGCGTATATGAAAACATCATCCTTCCGCTACAGCTGGACGGGAAGAAAGTTGATAAGGAATTTGTTGAGAATGTGATCGAAACCCTGGGACTTGGCAATAAGCTTGACAGGATCCCCTCAAAGCTTTCGGGAGGGCAGCAGCAGAGAGTTGCGATAGCAAGAGCGCTTGCATCAAAGCCCGCCATCATACTTGCGGATGAGCCCACGGGAAACCTTGACAGCAAGACAAGCCAGGATGTGCTTGGGCTTCTTAAAACAACGGGAAAGAAGTTCGACCAGACCATCGTGATGATCACACATAATGACGAGATCGCACAGATGGCGGACAGGACCATCAGAATAGAAGACGGACATATTGTATAGGATCTTTGTTTTTATAAAACCGTATTGATAAAGAGGAAAAGAAAATGCAGAAAGTAAACAACAAAAAGGCAATATCAAATCTCGCACTCAGCGGGATAAAGGCAAATATAAAGAAATATATGGTCCTGGTGGGAGCAGTGATCCTTACAACACTTCTGTTTTCGTCACTTTTTACTGTTGGCGGAAGTCTGATAGAAGAAGCCCAGATCTCTACCATGAGAAAGATCGGCACTTCCTATCATGCCGGCTTAAAGTATTTAAGCCTTCCGGAGTATGAAACGGTAAAGGATGATCCTAAGCTTAAGGATATATCCTATTGCATCATGCTGGGTTATCTTTCCAACAACGAGCTTAACAAGCTTGTCACAGAGGTTTATTATTCTGAGGCTCAGAACGCTAAAAAGTGCTTCTGCTATCCCGAAGAGGGAAAGCTTCCGGAAAAAGAAAATGAGATCGTAACCAGTGATCTTGTTCTTGAGAAACTCGGAGTTCCGGCAGAGGTTGGAAGTAAAGTTAATGCCTGCATTCTGATAGACGGTGAAGAGATCGAGCAGGAATTTATTCTCAGCGGTTATTTTTCCGGGGACAGAGTGGCAATGGCTCAGATGGCCCTGGTTTCAAAGGAGTTTCAGGAGAAGTATGCTCCCGTAAAGATGATCACTTATCCGGAACGCGTCGACAACGGCTCCGCAGGCTGGATGAGCGTGAATTTTGATTTCGGCAGCAGCCTCAACATTGAAGAAAATGTTTTATCGCTGATCGAGAGGACAGGTATCAGAGACGATGTTGATTATGGTATCAACTACGCTTACGCAGGCTACAGCATCGATCCTTCCATGGTCATTGTTTGTGCCGTTATGCTTCTTACATTTTTCATAGCGGGATATCTTATCATCTACAATATCTTCGATATCAACATCGTTTCCGATATGCAGGAGTACGGACTTCTTAAGACCATCGGAACAACAGGAAAGCAGCTTAAAAAGATCGTTATGAAGAGAGCGGGTTTCATTTCTCTTGTGGGCATTCCGGTGGGACTTTTGCTTGGTGTCGGTGTAGGAGCATGTATCCTTCCGGTTGTTTCCGGGCAGATGAGTACGATGAATGTG
>JAEEIN010000146.1 GCA_016281385.1 Lachnospiraceae bacterium
GTAGGTTTCATGAAGATAATCAAGGATCCTGCAGGATTCCTTTATATGCCCGGGAAGAACAAGGTGCCTTACGATGACACCACGCTTTATAAGGCCTGTTTCTTCGTCAAAAACAGGTTCATCGGCCTGACGGACCATTTCTGCAAGTGCCTTTTTTGCAACTTCCGGATAGTCGGAGGCCTTGGAAAAACGTGCGGTTTCGGGGTAGAGATATTTGAAATCCGGAAGCCAGATATCCACAAGTCCTTCAAGGAGTTTAAGGCTTTCCGGAAGCTCGTAACCGCTTGTATTGTAAACGATGGGAAGATTAAGGCCATCTTCTTTTGCCTTTTTAAGAGCAATGGCAACGGAAGGGATATAGTGGGTGGGAGTAACCAGATTTATGTTGTTTGCGCCCTTCTCTTTAAGTTCAAAAAAGATCTCTGCAAGCCTGTCTGTACTGATGATCTTTCCGTACGGATCCCGTCCGGAGATCTCTTTGTTCTGGCAGAAAACGCAGTGGAGATTGCAGCCGGAAAAGAAGACGGTTCCGGAACCTTCGGTGCCGCTTATACAGGGCTCTTCCCACATATGAAGGGCAGCCCTCGAAACCATCAGCTCCGCCGTGCATCCGCAGTGGCCCGTCTTTGCGCTTGTCCTGTCGACCTTACAGAGTCTGGGACAGAGTGTGCAGTTGTCATACAGTGACATCAGTTTATCCAAATTCTTTCTCCGAAAAATAAAAAGTGCTGTGCTTGCATGACCTGCACAGTTTCCCATCCGGCGCCCTTGCGGCACATGGAAGATTCCTCTTAGTGCTGCTTCGTTCCCGACCTGACACGGTTCGTGGATATCCATTGCGCAAGACCAAAAGGGTTGCTGTGCAAGCCGTGTAAACACAACACGGTGAAAACAATGATACAGAGTTTATCTAAAAAAGTCAAATATCTTCGGAAATATCTGCTTCCTCCGCCTTTGACACGGCTTTTTCCAGCTTAAGGCGTACCCGAAGCTCTTTAAAGAAACGGGTGAGGATCTCGGAACATTCTTCATTGAGTACACCGCGCTCTACTTCCGCCTGATGGTTAAAACAATCCATCTGAAGTATGTTTAACAAGGATCCGCCGCAGCCGGCCTTGGGATTCATGGAACCCATGACAACACGGTCGATACGGGCCTGGATGATCGCACCTGAACACATCTGACAGGGCTCCAGGGTAACGTAAAGGGTGCAGCCCTCAAGGCGCCAGTCACCGATGTATTTCGAAGCCTTTTTGATAGCGGTTATCTCTGCGTGACAAAGGGTGGACTTGTCGGTGTTTCGGCGGTTATAGCCACGGCCGATGATCTTCCCCTCATAAACGATGACGCAGCCTATGGGAACTTCCCCCAGCTTATACGCCTTCTTAGCCTCTTTCAGGGCTTCCTTCATGTATTTTTCGTCTTCTGTCAGTTTCTTTGGCATCATTTCACCTCAGGTTGTGATAAAATAATCATAACATCAACGGAGATTTTTTCAAATGGATATACACGGACTTAACAAAACAACACTGCTTGACTATCCCGGAAGGGTGGCTTCCACCGTTTTTGTCGGTGCCTGCAATATGCGTTGCCCCTTCTGCCAGAATGCGGACCTTGTTCTTGATCCGGCTTCACAGCCCGTCATTTCCGAGGAGGAAGTACTTGCCCATATCCGAAAAAGAAAGGGCATAATAACCGGTGTATGCATAACCGGCGGAGAGCCCACTTTGCAGAAGGATCTTTTGGATTTCATGAGGAAGATCAAAGACATCGGAATGGACATAAAGCTTGATTCAAACGGGTATCGACCCGAGGTTTTGCGGCAGGTGATCCATGAGGGTCTTGCCGATTACATCGCCATGGATATCAAGTCTTCTCCCGCAGGTTATGAGCGTGCGGCAGGGGTACCTATAGATATGTCCCGTATAAGGGAAAGCATAAGCCTGATAATGGGATCGGGCTCGGAATATGAGTTTCGTACAACGGTGGTAAGGGAGCTTCACGATGAGAAGACCTTTGAAGATATCGGGGAGCTTATCGAGGGAGCGGAAAGATATTTTCTTCAGTCCTATGTGGATTCGGACAGGGTGATCCTTCCCGGCTTTTCTTCTTACCCGAAGGAGGAACTGGAGAAATATTGTAATATTTTGCATAAATATGTGAAAACTGTTTCCATCAGGGGTGTCGACTGATTGATTTTTTGCGTGATTTATGCGATACTCACATTGTGCTCTAAGGGGGAGTTTTGTTTGTGACGGAACTGTTCACGACTAAACTAATGAGCAAAGGCAGGTCTTCTTTTTGAATCAAAAGAAAAAAACCATCAATGCAAGATCATACTATGTGCTGGTTATGCTCGCTGCGTTTTTAATAGCGTTTTTAGCGGGCATGTGGGCTTTAAATTCGTCTATTAAGGAGTCCAATTCCAGGGTGCTTTCCATTTCTTTCGACAGGACCATAGACGATCCGAAGTCGGAAGAGATCTACGTTATTGCCAGTCCCGGAAGGTACTGGAAGAACGGAGAGCTTAAGGGTAATCAGTACAGCCTTACCCTTTACAACAAATCTGCTCATGCCATAACGGACTGGAATGTATCCGTTCAGATCCCTCAGGGCTGCAGCCTTGAGTCTTCATGGAACGGTTTCTGGGCCATCGGCGGCGATATGCTCTACTATAAGCCCGCAGATTTCCATTTGAATGTTGAAGCCGGAGAGCAGAAGAGCTTCGGTGTTGTAATGTATTCACACGAAGATGTTCCCATGAACAACATCTTCTTAAGCTACAGGGAGAACAAAAAGATCACCACATATCCCGTATTCTGGGTGTTGCTTGTGGGCGCGTTTCTTGACGTTTTCCTGGTAGTGACTCTCATCATATCGAATATACAGTTCAAGCGTTATACGAAGACCCACGCAGCCTACAAGGATCTGGTACGTGAAAGCCTTCGTACAATGGCGAACATCATTGATACAAAGGATGAATATACAAAGGGTCATTCGCTCAGAGTTGCCATATACTCCCGTATGATCGCCGAGAAGATGGGCATGAGCGATTACGATCAGGAGCGGATCTACTATATCGGTCTGTTACATGATATCGGAAAGGTGGGTATCCCCGTAAGCATTCTTACAAAGCCGGGTCACTTGACCGATGAGGAGTTTGCCATCATCAAGCGACATCCCATTCTGGGAAGCTCCATCATGAAGGATTTCACATCCATTCCCGGCGCTTTGAACGGTATCCTTTACCACCACGAGCGTTACGACGGTAAGGGCTACAACAGCGGCCTTAAGGGCGAGGAGATCCCCTTTGAAGGAAGGCTCATCTGTGTAGCGGATTCCTATGATGCAATGTCGAGCAAGCGGTGTTATCGAAACACTCTTTCTTACGAATTCATAATGGATGAACTTAAGCGCAATTCCGGAACCCAGTTCGATCCGGAAATCTCAAAGTATATGATCGAACTCATCGAAGAAGGCTACGCTCCCGTCAGCGATGCCGAGATGGAAGATTACGAAATATGATAAACAAAGAACCTGTAGCACATGTGTGATACAGGTTTTTTTGGGAGTACAGGGAGGTTTATGAAAGGGTCATTAAAATACAGTCTGCTGCTGGTGCTCACGGCTCTTATCTGGGGCTCGGCATTTGTGGCTCAGTCAGAGGGCATGGATCATGTGGGACCCATGACTTTCATCTGCATAAGATTTATCATCGGGGGCTTGTTTCTCATCCCCATCATTTCCATATTCGATTCAAGGAAAAAGAAAGAGGACATCACGCCCTGGAGCGATAAAAGCCTTATAAAGGGCGGAGTGATCTGCGGAGTGTTTTTGTTCCTTGCGGCATCTTTGCAGCAGATAGGGATCAAATACACTGCGGTTGGAAAGGCGGGATTCATAACGGCCTTTTATATCGTTCTTGTTCCCATATTCTCACTTTTTCTTAAAAAGAAACCGGGAAAATATATCTGGGTAAGCGTCGTCATTGCTGTGGCGGGGCTGTATCTTCTGTGCATCGAACCGGGAAGCGGATTCTCTCTCGAGACTTCTGATATCATGCTCTTTGCCTGTGCGGTACTGTTCTCATTTCAGATACTGGCAGTGGACAAATATGCCCCTAAGGTGGACTGTCTTAAGCTGGCTTCCATAGAATTTCTGGTTACCGGAGTTCTCGGTATCGTTCCCATGATACTTGAAAAACCCGCACTTTCGGATGTAATGAGCGCATGGGTATCCTTAGGATATGCGGCCTTTTTCTCAAGCGGGATTGCATACACTTTACAAATGGTGGCACAAAGCAGGGTAAAGCCTGCCGTGGCATCCCTGATAATGAGCCTCGAATCGGTGTTTTCGGTGATCTTTGGATTCATCATATTGCACGAAATACTGACGACAAGACAGGGTTTTGGATGTATAATTATGTTCGTGGCGGTGCTTCTTGCACAGTTTACGCCAGGGGGTAACAAAGAAAAAAGGAATGATTAAATGGAATATCTTATGAAGGGCGAGAGGGTTTACCTTCGTGAAATGACGGTGGATGATACCGATAAGATCGTTTCGTGGAGAAATGCTCCTCACGTTATGGAAAATTTCATATATCGGATCCCGCTCACAAGGGAGGACCATCTTAACTGGATCAAAACAAAGGTGGAGACCGGTCTTGTGCGCCAGTTTGTTATCGGACGCATCGAGGATGGCAGGGAATTCGGAAGCATCTATTTCAGGGATATCGATAACGAGGCTCATACCTGCGAATTCGGCATTTTTATAGGTGACCTTGAAATGGCGGGAAAGGGCTATGGATACGAAGCCCAGATGCTCTCCATGCATTTTGTTTTTACGGAAATGCAGATGGAGAAAGTTGAATTACGTGTGCTTGAGAAGAACAAAGCAGCCATTCACAATTACGAAAAATGCGGGTTTAAGCTGATAGAGGATAAGGCCGAATATCTGGGGGAAGGAAAGGCCCGTGAGAAGATATTGTTTATGGAATGCGAAAGATATGATAATATTTAGGAAAATGAGCAGTTTTCAGAGGGTATATGGCTAAAAAGATAATGCCCTGGATAAAGGGCTTTTTAACTGCATATGCCATGAGAGCGGTGATCAATGCGCCGCTTAAAGCAGAGTGGTACGAGGACAAAGCGGATTTTTTTACGAATTCCGTGTTTGAGCTTTTGGGCCGCTATGACTTTGTGTTCCTGTTTTTCTGGATCGTCTGTGCTGTTTTCTTTTTATACATGGAAGGAAGGGCCCTTAAGAAGGATACAGGGATCACGGTCCTTTCTTTGGTGTTCGCGGCATTGATACCCCTCGGACAGGTACTTTTAAATATCGGAACTTTGTCGGCGCTGTTTGGAAGCGTCGTTAATGTCATAAAGGCGATTTTCATGATCGCAGGCTTTTTCCTGTTCTTCAGGGAGGGGCTTTCTTATCTCGCGGATCTTTTTCAAAAAAAAAACTTCCTGACAAAAGAAACTGATCTTATAGCGGAGCACATATTTTTTGCGGGGTTTCTTGTTCTTGAGACCGTGTTCTTTCTTTGTGTGCTCACCAATTTCCCGGGAAATCTCTGTTACGATACCGAAGGGCAGATGATGCAGGTGCTGGGAGAGATGCCTTATTCCACGCATCATCCCCTGCTTTCCACCTTCCTGATGGGCCTTCCCGTTAAGGCGAGCGTGGCCATCACAGGCTCTAAGGCTCCGGGTATCTTTGTTTACATGATCATTCAGTCATCGATGCTGGCAGCTGCCCTTGCCTCCACCCTTTCGGTGCTTAAAAAGCGCGGGGTATAAAGCTCGGTTCTGCTGACGCTTCTTTTGATCTATACCATCACTCCGGTCTATTCAAACATCGCATCCACCGCTGTAAAGGACGTGCCCTTTATCAGCGCATTCATCGGGTATTTCGTCTGTCTGGTTCTTGTAACGGATGACATCGAAGTCCTTAAGGACAGGCGGTTTGCGATGGTTTTTGTTCTTATGCAGATACTTACCTGCCTGCTTCGAAAGAACGGTTATTATATAGTCATTTTCACAGGTATCATCTGGTGTATCGGAAAAATAAAAAGTCTCGGATTCAAAGGGGTGCTTAAAACCGCAGTCACGATATTTGTTGCAGGAGTTTTGGCTGCGATACTTGCCGATGCAGCCATGGCCAAGGCAACAAATGCGGCAAAGGGAAGCGCCGGGGAGGCATTTTCCTTACCTTTCCAGATCACTGCCCTGTATATTGACAGGTATTCCGACGAACTTACCGACGAAGAGATAAGCGCCATTTCCGGAGTTTTGGGAGATGACATGAAGGGCATCGCGGACCGATACAATCCCTATCTTGCGGACGCGGTTAAGGCGCTTTACAATAAAGATGCCGGGGCCGGAGAGATTTCGGCATATGTGGGTGTCTGGATCAAAATGTTTTTTAAGCACCCGGGGGCGTATTTTGACGGGTTCTTTGTTCATACTTTCGGATGGTATTGCCCAAACGTGACCACCGCAACCAGATATGAGACCGTGGAGGACGATTTCTATGCTCCTTCAGGGGTGTTTGCGACACTGGATAAGGTAATGATCTTTGTATATCGCTTTGCGGACAGGATCTCGCTTTTAGGGGCGCTTCAGAATGCCGGGCTGGCTGTATGGGCATTCTGGTTTCTTACGTATCTTCAGAAGAAGAACAGACTTCGCGCAGCGGGCATCCCTTTGTGGGTGAGCTTCGCGGTATGTCTTATGGCACCGGGATTCATGGCGCATACACGTTATGCATTCCCCATCATCATGACTATTCCGTTTTTCTTCACTTATACATTAACAACTTTTGACACGGAGGCTTGTGATGAAAA
>JAEEIN010000147.1 GCA_016281385.1 Lachnospiraceae bacterium
ATTTTCCTATAAGGTGGCAAATGCTTCCCCTGTAAATATACCGAGTGAGGATGTAGAAGTAGTTGTAAAGGGCCGGCAATATACAATAAAGATTCCTACAGTGGCTGTTGCAGAGGGTATCTTTAACGGCAGTACTATCATTCCCGTTGTTACGGCAAATGGTGATAACGACAGACAGATTGAGGTCAAACAGAATGAGAGATCCACAAAAACAACTGTAAAGGTTGATGGAGTTGGGCTCTCGGCTGAAGGAACAAGTGATTCGGACAGATCATTCCTTGATGACGGAAGATATGTCAGAGTTAAGCCGGGGAAAACTGCCGAAGTGACGGTTACTCCACGGGATGGTTTTAAAGTGAATGCCTCCTATTTGATCAAGCAGGATACTTTTGATGCGCAGGCTGCCAAGATCATGGAGGAGAAAAATCTTTCATACGCCTATCAAGCGGATTCCTATGTTTACGAGTGGATCGTAGCAGAAGGTGATAAGGTTTCAGAAGTGTATAAACCGGATAAAGACGGTGTTATTACTTATGAGATAAAAAACGTCAACGATTATTATTACATTTATAACGATACAACGGGATTTGTATATTTTGAAGTTAACGGGAAAGCGGTTAAAGATGGCGGTACAATAACGGTTCCTTATAGTAAAAGTGTACCTATCATAGTTTATAAGGGCTCCAATTATGTGTATGATCCTAATGGTTATCTGAGTGCCCAAACCGAAGATAACTATCAGGTTCCAATTGAGTATTTATATAACTACATAGCTTATTTGAATTGCAACAATTATACAGGCAAAGATATTACCGTGACATATAACAACGGTGAAGACACCGCAAGCGTAACTGTTTCCGTGCAGAAAATGCTTACGACAGACGATATTTCTTTCAATGATAAGGACCTTACACTGAATGTCGGAACGAAAGATACCGTTGATCTTGTACTTGGAGATGGTTTCTTTACATCCGGATTAAGAGATCGTGTAGACGTTCGGCTTTCAAAAGAAACGGATGTTATAAAGACCTCTGCTGATTTTGACCCGGTCAAGAAGACGGCGTCTGTTACGGTTGAATCACTTGTGACCGGTAAGATAGCGGGAAATATCACATATCTTTTGACGTGTAAAGATTTAAAGATCGAGCTTTACGATAAAGACAATAATAAAACTATAACATCAATTCCACTTTATCTTGTCAATACGGCGATCAATAATGCAGATCTCAGCGATGTTGCTGTTACTGCAGGAGCCGACAGCATTTCCTTTGACTTCTCAAAAGTAGAGGGTCTGGATAAAGAAATTGACGGACTTTACTACTATATTGGCGGCTCTGTTTCGGGAAATGAGACAACAGATCAGTTATGGAGCTCCTTTAATGGAATGGTTCCGGTTTCAAAGACAAGCAGTAAGATAATTCTTGCCAAAGATTCAGATTCCTTCGAGGAAAAGGCGATAGAGTATAAGGTCACTGTAAAGCTTGTTCAGTCCACAAACGAGATTTACAACGAACACGACTGGGTTGCAACCGGGGACAGCATTGAAAAGTCGGCAAAGACTGTTCCAAACAACCTTTTTGCAACAGGTATAAGCTTTAAAGCCAATAAAAAGACAGGCAAGATCTATACTACTTCCGGCAAAACCGAGCTTGGAACGGTTTCCTTTAAGGCCGATAAGAAAGCCATCGCCCGTGTTTCAGAGATTCGGATCGAAAATGCGAACAAAGAGACAGTTTATTCAAATGATTGTATAAACGGCGGTAAGGCATTGATCTGGGAAGAGGACAATAAGGTATTCATTGATCCTGTCGCATTGGGCATAAAAAAGAGCAAATTTGTTTCCGGAACATATACTGTCTATATTTATGCTATGCAGCCCAAGGGCGGTGAGCTTAAATGTTCTTATAAAGTCACGATCCTTCCGGGCATAGAGGCAGTCAGTGTTAAGTACCCCGATGTTGCCACCAAAAAGGATAAGAAGGCGCTCACCATCAAGTCAGAGCTTACTATCAGTCCCGACATAAAGAAGAAGGATCTTCCGAAAAACCCGGTTAAGTGGTCCTTCGTTGAACCCCTTGATACGAGTAATTACTATCGTTATACCGGTTCTTCAAGTTCTCCTGTCGAAGAAGCATGGAAGACTGTAAGTTACGGAAAATCCATAAAGATCGACAACAGCGGAAAGATCACCATAGATAAGAATTATAAGATCCCCAACGGAGCCCTTGAACTCTTTGTATGTGCGCAGGCTAACGATACGGCAGACAGCACAGTACATGATGTAGAAGTAATATATTTAACTTCACAGCCAATGCCCATTGATGGTGCGTATATCGCACATTTATATGGCAACAGTCCCGAAGACTTATTTATGAAACTTCAGGATAAAGAAAGTTATTATTCTTATCAGCTTTACGGAAGCATATTCGGGTATGGAGAAGAGACGCAGTTCGGAACCGGAGAGGCTAACTTTAAATATTCAGGTCTAAAAGAGACTGCAAATGCAGACACAACAAAGGTAAAGACCATAGGACAGCCCGTAATGTATGCGCCTGCCATCACGAAGAAGGCCTCCGTTACCGTTACGTCAAAGTTTGATTTGAAGAACACAGCTACCGTTTCTTTCTCCGTAAAGAGTGATGAAGAGCTGCATCTTGATCTTTATAACGATCAGGGCGAATCCGTTCTAAATAATGCACGAAAAGCTACAGACGGTTCTTATGTGCTCATCAGCAGAGCTCTTATGGGTGAATCCTATAAACTGGTTGTAGACGGTAAGAACAAGAGTCTGATAGACCATTCTATCAAGACAGAGGGCGGAAAATACAAGAAGGTGTCTTCCGGAGAATATTTCAAAGCCGCAAAATCATATGGTACGGTTTATTCCATTACACCTGACAGCGAGTCCACTCTCATTAAGATCACCGATAAGACAGTGAAAGATAAAGTGGTTAAGGTTTATATCGTTAACACCAATATCTTGACCGAAAAGAGCGATCCTGTGACATCCGTTACGGCTTCAAACAAATATGTATCCGAATACAACACAGTAACCAATAAGTCCAAGATAAAGGATAATGAGGGAAATATCTTCAGCAGACTTTATCACTATGGCCGGTCAATGTACGAAGCACTGGGAAGCGTAAATAAGGTAACATATACGGTCAATATAGACGGAGACCCGGCTTCCTATCAGACAATACTGGTAAGTACCAAGGATTCCCCTGTACTTACGGCTATTTTCAGTAAAGATTACACTTTGAATGATGGCACGTTTGAGATTGAGCTGGATAAAAAGGGACAGTTTACCATCGATTATGCCGACTATGTGTATAAAAAGAAGAAAATCGCACCTCTTGGAGCGGTTCCGACAAGCCAATCCCCCTACAGCGAGACTCCTTTCTTTGATATTCCGGAAGGAAGTTACAACTTTACGGTTACTCCCGTTTACGAGAGCAAGGGCGAGGTTTCAGCTATAGCAAAGCCCGCAACCTTTAAATTCAGTGCAAAGCCTGCACCGAAAGCGAGTGTCAGCCTTAAAAAGACCACTTTCAAGAATTTCGTATCTAAGGCTAAGCTTAGCTTTGGCACGATGAAGAATGTGGGTATTGTTACAATGTCAGGTAATTCATCACCATTTTATAGCTTTATGGATTGCAGAGGTGTGAACAATAAGGGAAAGATCAACAGATTCGAATCCGTCTTTAAGATAAGCAGTTCCAATCTGGTATGTATCAAAGCACCTCGGGATTATGATGATGAATATACGAAAAATCCCAATAAGGGAATGTCCGGTTATGTGGGTTATATGTGGATGAATCTTGACGGTTCATACGGAACAGCTTTTGAAAAGGTAACAGTTAAGCCCGTTAAAAACGGAGACATAATAACCGAAGATTTGGGCAATTGATCAAATGTTAAGGAGGAATTATCAAATGAGAAGGTTCTTGGGAAGAACTAAGAAAACTCTCGCAGGCTTGCTGGCGGTATTGATGGTGATCACATCATTACCCTCCGGCGCATATGCCTACGAAGCATCCGATAACGATGCAGTTATCGAAGAAACAGCAAATACCGAAAGCACCTATAACGATGCTGAGGTTACCACAAACGATCTTCCGAAGGATGTTACCGATAATGATATTACCGATAACGATGTTTCGACAGGAGACGTTTCAAACGGCGAAGATCCCGTGCCCCCAAGGAAGGTAACGGTGTCATTGGATATTTCATGTAACGACAGCAGTTACATTGACGGAAAGTTAAATGCCGTTAAGGTCAGGGAATTCACGATCATAGCGGGTGAAAAGTCTAAAATTGAAGATCATGTTTTGCGCTATGATCCCAACGGAATGTCTGTAGAAATTACCCCGGACAATTACCTTGAGATCCTGGGCCTTGATTTTAATACCAATATAGGTAACGATAAGGATATACTGTTCTTCAGGGTTACCGAAGGAAAAAAGGATCCCTGTTATACGACGATGTATAGCGGCATTGAGCTGGGATCCTTTAACGAAGACAGCAGTGTTCTTGTAGAATATATGCCGATAAAAACTTATGGAGATACATTATCTTTCGTGGCTGATGCAGGACCGGAAAAGATCAGCTTTAATATCTGCGGGGACCAAATTTCATGGTATGAAGGCGTTTTTGTGGCGCATAAAGGAGCCTCAAATGTAACTATGGAGCTTTTCCCGGTATACGGCAAAACTCTGAAAGCGTATGGGCTCACCGGTACGATTTCTTACAGTATCGGAAGTTCGGACCCCGTATCTCTTAATTCGGCAAAGATCCTTGATGGCGGAGATGGCATATCTTTCTCTGTTCCCACAGAGATTCTGGCAAAGGGTGCCTTTGAAGGATTAACTTTTACCGTAGGCTTTGAGCCTCAGGGAGTCAGAGACAGGGAGATAGAAATAATACAGCCTTTAGATTATGCAGATACCTGCATAAGCGTCGACGGGAAGAAACTTAAGACCATAAACGATTGTGGCGATGTATATCTTTGCAATAATTCCGTGGTAAGTGTTGAACCCGACAAAACAGCTAAAGTAACGGTTACTCCCCGGGATGGGTATGGACTGGTAGAGACCTATGTTATTAAGCAGAATGATGTAGACGCCAATTGTAATGAGTTTAGATATTCCTATGGCGGCTATGATGATGCAAAACTGTTGAAGTGGATGGGTACTGAGGAAGCAAAGGATCTGGTAAAGGTTTATCGTCCCAATAAGGACGGAATCATTACCTGCGAAATCAAAGCAGATGATTTCTATTACATTTGCAATAAGGTTAAACCTCTCAGACATCTTACAGTTGACGATATGACTGTCGGAAACGGTAAGAAAGTTGCTGTTGCCTACAACAGAAAGGTATACATTGAGGTCAGGGGCGACAAAAGCACTCGCGAAAATGTGTACGATTGGGATATTAAGGCTACCATCCCCGGAGAGAACGGACCGAGTGAAATTACCTCCGGGATTGATATTCCAGAATCGGGCAATTGCAGGATAAAGTTCGATGGAAATGAATATCAGGGACAGGAAGTAACCGTTACCTTTTCGACCAAGGAAAAGAAAGCCGGTACGGATGAGCCTGTCGAGACACTTACGGTGATCCTTTCCGTCGAGACACCAATTTCGTCAACGGATATTTCTTTCGAGAAAGA